>DATLIT010000060.1:0-17057 GCA_035539295.1 Terrimicrobiaceae bacterium
TGGCGATGTTGAGAGGATCGCCCGGGTGGCCGTCAGCAGTGTGGGTAATTCGGTCGACATTCTCCAAAGAGGGGTGGTGCCGGAAATAGAGCTTCCACACGGAGGGCGCAAGCAGGTAAGCGGCTGCAGCCCAGATTAGCAGGAGCGACAGAGCGATCCAAAAAAACCACGATCCCCTGAGGCTGGGACGCGTCTGATCTCGCGGATTGATTCCGGTTTCAAGCCTCATTAGCAACTGAGAAGCAATTGCACACTCGCCGTCGAGGACATGTTCTGGATTGTCTTTCCTTCCATCAAAAAGGAAAATCCCCTCGCAGACGATACAATTATGACGGTATCAAGATCCCCTGAAACATTTGCTCCGGCGCACGACGGCGTGGACCCAAAACGAGTGCCTCACAAAGTTCTGCCCACGGGCGCGAAAATCCCGGTCATCGGACTGGGGACATTTGGATCCGACAGGATACCCGGTCCGGAAGTTGCCGAAGCCGTCCTGGGCGCTGCGGCCGTGGGCTACCGGCATTTCGATTGCGCCGCCGTTTACGGCAATGAGGCGCTAATCGGCGATTCGTTGCGTAAAATCATCGACGGGGGTGTTTCGCGCGAGGAAATCTGGGTCACATCCAAGTTGTGGAATGACAAACATGGCGAGAAGGAGGTGATTCCCGCGTTCGAAAAATCTCTCGCCGATCTCCAACTTGACTATCTCGATCTCTACCTGATCCATTGGCCGTTGCCGAACTATCATCCTCCGGGATGTGACGTCACCTCGCGGAGCCCGGACGCCAAACCGTACATTCATGAGAACTACATGAAGACCTGGCGCAAACTCGAGGAATTGGTCGAGGCTGGCTTGGTGAGGCATATTGGGACCTCCAACATGACCATACCAAAACTTAGGCTCTTGCTGCGGGACGCCCGGGTCAAACCGGTCTGCAACGAAATGGAATTGCATCCGCATTTTCAACAGCTGGAATTATTCAAATTTGTAGTCGACAACGGGATGATCGCGATCGGCTTCAGTCCTATCGGTTCTCCGGCCCGTCCAGACCGTGATCGCACCCCGAGCGACACCGTCGACACTGCGGATCCCGTGATCGTTGAGATCGCTAATCGGCTGGGAGTTCATCCCGCGGTCGTTTGTCTTAAATGGGCTGTGCAGCGGGGACAGATACCAATCCCGTTCTCCGTCAGTCGACGGAACTACCTGAGCAATTTGCGTGGTGTGGTCGACGATCCCTTGACTGATCGCGAGATGGCGGCGCTTTCCCACATCGATCGCAATTGCCGCCTGATCAAGGGCGATGTGTTCTTGTGGAAGGAGAACCAGACGTGGGAAGATCTTTGGGACCTTAGCGGAGAACTTCCCCCAGCTTAGTTGCCACGCCGGACCTAATCTCCTTCGAGGGCGTGCTAAAGTTTGCGGCCGACTTCCTTAATGCCGTTGCCAATGTCCTTGAACCATCCTTCGACTTGGTCGGCGCCGAGCTTGATCGCTTCGCCAGTCTTCTTGCCGGCTTTCTGTAGAGTGTGTAAGGAGGCTTGAGCCCCCTGCTTGAGCTTGGTTCCGGACCATTTGGCGGCCCCGTCGAGGGCGGCGCCGGCTTTCTTCAACGCGGCGGTGGCGTCTTTGCCCGAATTCTTGGCCTCTTCGGCGGTTGTGTGCCAGCCGACTGCGAGGGCGTGGTCTACGCGAGCGAAGGTTTGCTTTAGCTCATCTCCGGATTTCACAGCACCGCTCTTGACGTCGCGACCAAGCTTATCCAGTGAGGCGGCCGCGTTCTCCACACCGGCTTTTGCGCTGCCGGCGACTTCGCGCGATTCATTTCGGACGTAGGTCGCCGCTTTTCGGATTTCTTGAGAGGCCTTGGCAGTGTCGCCCTTCACAAAGGATGAATGAGAGGCTGCCATGGTTTTGTCCGGCTCCTCAGTGAAATCGTCCGGATTTACTTGCGCAAGGACGAAGGTGGCGCTGGCGATCGAGAGGACTGCAGTCGCAATACTTAGTGGTGAGAGAGTCTTATTCATGGGAAGCTACTGGAGGAAGGTGTTCGAATGAGTAGCCGCCGATGGCCTGCGATTCAAGCCTTGAGATCAAACGCGCAAACCAGGAGCTTTCGCTCAACCCCCCAGCGCGCTGAGCCGCTCCTGAGCTTTTGATGCGAACTCGCTATTCGGATATTCTTTGAGCAACTGCTGGTAAGAGGCTTTGGCCTTACCCAATTGCTGCTCTCTAAACTTGGTATCCTTGGATCCGTTTGCCTGCTGTTCGAGCAATTGAGCGCCCATCCAGAGGCCCTCGGACGCCGCCGTTGGCACGCCTCCGTAAAACTGCGCGATCTTGATAAAGTAATCGATGGCCGCGCCGAGAAATTCGTCCTTTTGACTTTGGTCAGCAGCTGTCTTCGCCTTTTCAACCATGATCGCGCCGCCGAGCAGCATCGCCTTGGCGCGAACTTGCGCCGTTGCCGTTGGAGCGCGGATGAGGCCGGTCAGCAGCGTCACGGCCTCATCTAACTTACCTTGTTCCTTGAGTGACTGAGCGATTCCGTAATCGGCCTCGAGGACCTTGGGTGACCACGGATATAGCGCCTTCAATTCTTGAAACAGCTGCCCGGCAGGCCCTGTTTGGCCTCTTTCCTGGGCGACGCGGGCGCGTCCGAAAAGGGCGATCGCCTGTGCCTCCTGGACCAGCTGTGAAGCTTGATTCGACGGGACATTTTGCGGCACCGGGTAATCCTTCGCAAGTTTCTCGAAGACGGCGGCGGCTTCGTCGAGTTTCCTCTCTTTGATCAGCGCGATCCCGTAAAAGTCAAAATCCCTTGGAGAATAGACAATCTCGGTTCGGTAGGCCTCGTTCATGATGAGGAGAGCTCTGGCTTCATCCTGTTCCGAAACATAGTTTGCTAATGCAAAGAGGATCTTACTGCGCGCGCTTGGACTGGTGGTGGAGTCTGCAAGAGATTGGAAGTACTCCTCGAGTTGAGGCCCTGTTTTAAGCTCGGCCCCCAAAAGCATGCGTTGAGACTGCAAAAGAGTTTGCAGCGCCAAGGCGAGCGAGACACTCTCCGGATACTTCTTTATGGCTTCCTCGGCAGAGGCGATGCTGCTGTCGAGGAGAGTTTTCCATTGCGAGCGTTCCTGCTCAGCTAGCGCGCTGTAGCGTCCGAGGGAATCGGCTTTCGCCCGTTGGAGTTCGGCAATCTTGAAGAGCGCGTCGCCAGCTTGTGGACTGTCGGGGTATCGCTCGATGAATTCGCGATAAGTTCCGACCGCGTCCTCTGTCTTCCCCGAATTAACAGACGTCTGGGCGATCGACTCATAAGCAAAGTAAACTTTGTCGTTCCTGGGGTACTTCTCGATAAACTCCCTCATGAGGGCCACGACGTCGCTGGTCTTCCCTTCGCTGGCGCGCAGTTGTGCGCGCATAAAATAGGTGAACGGCGCGGGTTGACTCTCCGGAAACTGCTCCGCTACTGCGGCGAGCGCGGCGATGCCTTCATCTTTCTTCCCGAGGGCAATGAGCGCACCGCCCTTGGCATAGAGCGCAAGCGGGGCGAGTGCATGCTGAGGGTTCGTTTTTGCAAAGGAGTCGAGGATGGGCGCGGCCGCCGCGTTGTCACCCTTTTGCTGGGTGCAGATGCCTATCCAGTAATCAGCTTCGACGGCCTGAGGAGTTCCCGGAAATCTAGTCTTGACGAGGTTGTAAGCGGCAATGGCATCGTCCCACCTGCGATTGTCCTTGTGGATTCCGGCGACACCTGCCTGGGCAATGACGGCAATCTCCGCCGGCGGATTCTTGGCAAGATAATCTTGGAATGTCTTCAGAGCGTCCGGGAGATTGCCCAATCGCGCCTCGGCGTTGGCTTTTTGGACGACGGCCAGACCGGTGAACCGTCCATTAGGGTAAATTGCCAGCGCTTCATTGAAGTAGCGGAGCGCTTCCGGAGCGTTGTTCAGAGCGAGATACATGCTGCCCATCGCGGCGGGCAGATTGTCCGCGAGCATGTCGCCCTTATACTTTGACTGAAAGTCGTTGTACCCGGCAGTGGCCTGATCGGCGGCATTTTGCAACGCGTAGGTCATCGTAGTGAAATAGAGCGCACGCTTCTTATCTTCCTCGCTGGCAAGAAAAGGGTCGACGTGCCGAAGGACAACGCGGGCTTCATTGTTTTTGCCTTGTTGAAAGTATATCTCTGCCATCTTCAGCTGGGCCGTGGCCGTTTGGTCGGGTTTGCCCTGGAGTTCGGCCAGCTTCTTGAGTTCGCGCTCGTTCTCGCGATCGAGTTGTCGCTTGAGCGACACGTTGTTGGCGCGCAAGGCGGCAGCTTTCCGGGTGACGAACTCCCGAACTTTGTTCTGCTGGAGGCCGATGATCTCCTCCTTCGGCGCTACTGCCCGGAAAGCGGCCAGCGCCTCGGCGTAGAGGTTTGGGCGCTCCGCCTCCGGACTGTGGGCGGCCTGATTGAGAAGAATCTCTCCGAGCTGAAAATTTGCCTCGTTGATCAGGGCAACATCTTCTTTTTTCCTGATGATCTCGCGAAGATAATCGGTCGCGCGCTTGTAGAGGCCGAAGGCTTTCGTCTTGGCCGCGGTATCTCCGGTGACCAAGAGGGCGCTTCCCTGCGTCGCGAGTGTGACGGCAAGGAGATGCTTGCTCTGGGCGAGGGTGCCGCTTTGCGGAAATTTCTGCAAGTTGAGTTCGAGATCCTTGACGGCGTCATCAAATCTTCTCAGCTGATATTCAGCGATTGCCCGACCGAAGATCACGTTTTCAAGGTCCGATGCTTGTGGGTATTTGTTGATGTATTCGGTGAATTGGGCGGTCGCCTCTTCAAACGTGCCGTTGTGCTTCGGATCAGTTGCCGGAATCGCGGCAGCTTTCGCTGAGAGGATTTGAGGCACAAGACCATCAAGAGTCTGCTTGTGCTCGGCAGACATTGCCGAACCAGACTCAGCTTTTTTCAGAACGTTCAGCGCTTCATCGAACTGCCCAAGGAAGTAAAGTGAGAACGCCAGTTGCAGTTGCGCCGCCGGAACGATTGGATCGGTCGGATAGTCCTTGAGCAGCTTCTCGTAGATGGCCGCCGCATTCTTGTAATCACCCGATGAGTAGACCTCGTAGCCGGTAGCAAAGGCCTCTGCTGCCCCCTTCGATTGAGCCTGCGCCAACCCAACCGAGAGCACTGTTATTAGGAGCCCGGAGAGCAGGAACGATTTCAGCCGATTCATGGAACGAAGAGCAATTACGCTGCTTCACATTGCAATGCCACAGGAAAAAAGTCGCTGGCGACTAGCGTTCCGAAGAGGCAACAATCCCACCACAGAGAACACGGAGGGCACAGACTTTTGTTATAAAGGGGAGTACTCGACATCGAAGCAGCGATTTGCGTCTAAGAAACTGCACTGGCGTGCGCCAAATCGGGGAGGTTCCTTGGCCTCAGGAGGGGGCTGCCGAGCGGCTTCGTTTATGAGCTTTCTCCGTCTTCTCTGTGGAACGCTGGGCCATCTGTGGTTAAACCCGACCACAGCGGACTTTGCGGGCTAACATCAAACCAGGCGGGGTCCTAAGCCTAGCGCCGACGGCAAGTCGTCCAGTGTCACGCGCGGGCGCTTCACTCGGAAAACGCCGAGGCCAGCCGTCGCGGCGCCCGCCCAATCACGGTCGGGATCATCCCCGGCATGAATGCACCTTTCGGGCTTCGCGTTCATGCACTCTAGCGCCTGTCGAAAAATTGCACGATCGGGTTTTTCACAGCCGAGTTCGCTCGAGATGAAGAGGTTTTCAAACCTTGTCGAGACGCCGAGGTCGCAAAGCACACGGCGCAGCCGACCGTCAAAATTCGAGATCACGGCCAGCCGATATTGGCCCTGCAGCCCTTCGAGGCATCTTCTCGCGTCCTCGTAAAGAAGCCAGATGCCTGGCTGTGCGAAATGCGTATAGAGCTCAGCAAACCAAGCCTCTCCGTCAATGTAAGCAGCCGAGGGGCATGCGGTCCGCAGCACGTCCAGAGCGAGTGCCCGCCACCAGGGTCGATCGTCGTCCTCTCGCGGACCGGCTGAGGGAGGGCGCGCGGGGCGCTCTCTCCAAACTTCCCGAAAAGCATCCTCCATCCGCGCCTCATCTACCTCGAGGCCGTGTTTTCGCGCGATCAGGGCATAGTGCCACCCGACGGGACGAGCGAGATAAATCAACGTGCCTGCCGCGTCGAAGAAAATGACGTCTGCTTCGCCCTTGACCTTGCCTACGTCGGTGTCCATATTATCCCATTCCCAACCATGCGAAAAAGCGGGTTCCCATCCCGCTTTTTTCATCTAGGGAAGGACGATTTATGAATTCTGAACTCATAGCGATGCTTGACTATCTCGAGCGCGAAAGAAGCATCAAGCGAGAGGTGCTGGTCGAGGCAATATCCAGCGCGTTGCTCACGGCTTCGAAGAAGAACTTCACTTCGGGAACCCGCGAGCTGCGCATCGATATCGACCCGAAATCGGGCTCAATTCGCGCATTAGCCAAGCTCATTGCCGTCGAACGTGTTCAAAATCCCCACGATGAGATTCTTATTTCCAAGGCGCGTGCTCTCAAGCCGGGTATTCAAGCTGGAGAGGAGATTGAGGTCGAGGTAACGCCGCGGGATTTTGGACGCATCGCGGCGCAAGCTGCGCGCCAGGCCATTAACCAACGTATCCGCCAGATCGAAAAGGATATGATCTATGAGGAATTCAAGGATCGAGCCGGCGAGATCGTTAGTGGAACCGTCCGGCGATTTGAAAAATCCGATGTCATCCTGGATCTGGGAAAATTCGAAGGAACTATGCCTGCTCGTGAGAGGGTCGTAACCGAGGAGTACAGTGTCGGAGATCGGCTTCGCGCCTACGTCGTTGCCGTGGACAATGCCTCCCGTGGTCCGGAGATTATCCTTTCGCGCAGCCACCCCAATTTCGTTCGCCGCCTGTTTGAAATCGAAGTGAGTGAGATTGCCGACCGGACTGTCGAATTGAAAGCGATTGCCCGTGAGGCGGGATATCGGACAAAGGTTGCTGTGCACAGCGCTGATCCCAAGGTCGATCCGGTCGGCGCGTGCGTCGGAATGCGGGGCGCGCGCGTCAAGAACATTGTCCGGGAGCTCAACAACGAGAAGGTGGATATCATTCGCTGGGATCCTGATGCTCTGAAATTCGCGGCCGCCGCCTTGAAGCCCGCCAATATTCGCAGTATTTCTCTCGACGAAGCGACCCACACCGTCCATGTCCTCGTTGGAAAGGACGATCTCTCGTTGGCCATTGGAAAACGCGGCCAGAACGCGCGCCTCACGTCGAAACTAACCGGTTGGGACGTCGACATCGAGGAGGACAAGACGGCAGAGCAAGTCTTGGAATCTCAGAAGGCGCAGGCGGCTCATTCAATGGCCGAGGCACTTGGCATCAGCGAGGACGAGGCGCAAACCCTGGCCGCCGGAGGTATGAATTCGATCGAGGTCATCTTGACTTCGGGCGCCGAGGACATCGCCGGATTGCTTGGCTGCGACCTCGACAAAGGCCAAAAGATACTGGATGCGGCGCGCGCATCGGTGCAGCCTCAGGAGACGGCCGCTTCCTAGGCCATGAATCCTCCACACTTTCTTTTCCATGGCCACGACAAAATCCGAGGATAAAGCAACCAAGCCTAAAACGCCTGTCTCTCCCGCCGCGAAGAATCCGCCGGTAGAGGAGGCACCTGCGGAGCTACCGCCGGCGCCAAAGGCGCCGGCCGAGACGTTGGATCTTCTCGAGCCAAAGAAGAAGGTGAAGCGCCGCGATGCGGATGGTGGTGGCTCCAAACCGGTCCTGCCGCCAATCCAAAAAATTCAAGCGAGACCTGCGCCCAAGCCCGCCCCGGTTGTTCAAAAGGAGCCCGAGCCGGTGCCGGCGAAGGAGGCTCCCGCCGAGCCGCCTGCCGAAACCACCGATACCGCGGCTGAGCCGGAGACCGGCAAGAAGGTGATCCACCTGAAGACCTCAATCACCGTCAAGGACTTGGCCCCGTTGATTGGCATTAAGCCCTTTCAGGTTATCGCCGACCTGATGTCTCTTCAGATCTTTGCTAATATCAACCAGACGCTCGAGCTCGATACCGTCGCCAAGCTTTGCGAGAAGCACGGCTTCATTCTCGAGCGCGAGAAGAAGGATACTTCCAAAGGTCATCACAAACAGGAAGTGAAGGTTGAGGTTCCGAAGGAACCTGAGAAGCCTCGCGAGGAAGCCCTTAAGCCGCGTGCGCCCATTGTGACCTTTATGGGCCACGTTGACCATGGCAAGACCTCTCTTCTTGACGCCATCCGGAAGGCCCGCGTGGCCGCAGGCGAAGCAGGTGGCATCACGCAGCACATCGGAGCATACAGCGTGCAACGCAATGGACAGACCATTACCTTTCTCGACACGCCAGGGCATGCCGCCTTCACAGCTATGCGAGCCCGCGGCGCCAACGTCACCGATATTGTCGTGCTCGTGGTTGCCGCTGACGACGGGTTGATGCCGCAAACGATCGAGGCCATCAACCATGCCAAGGCCGCCAAAGTTCAACTGATGGTTGCCGTCAACAAGATCGATCTGGCGACAGCCAATGTCGACAAGGTGAAGACACAACTCCAGGAGAGGGGTCTTACGCCGGAGGATTGGGGAGGCGATATCATTTGCTGCCCGGTTAGCGCCACCAAGGGGACCGGCATCGACAATCTGCTTGAGATGATTAGCCTGCAATCTGAGGTACTCGAGCTGAAATCGGATCCGCGGGCAACGCCGCGGTGCACAGTCATTGAAGCCCAGCTCGAGCAAGGTCGAGGACCCACCGCGACAGCTATCGTCCGCATGGGAACCTTGCGCGTGGGAGATGCGTTCATCTGTGGTAATTACTGGGGAAAAATCAAACAGCTTATTAATGACATCGGAAAGCCGATCAAAGACGCGGGTCCGGCAACGCCTGTAAAGGTCCTGGGTTTCAGTGGGCTGCCGAATGCAGGAGACGAATTGGTGGTCATGGAAAGCGAGCGGGCGGCGCGGCTCTTGAGTGAAGAGAGGCTCTTCGACATTCGCAACAGCAAGCTCGCAGCGCCGCAGCGCGCTACGCTCGAGAATCTCTTTGCCAATATCGCCGAAGGGCAGAAACCGACTTTGCAAATGGTCCTGAAGGGCGACGTGCAGGGTTCGGTGGAAGCGCTCGTCGGAGCGCTCAAGGAAATACCACAGACCAAGATTACGCTCGATATCATCCATTCAGCGGTTGGGCCGATCACCGAGTCCGATGTTCTCTTGGCGAGCGCCTCGAATGCGGTTATCATTGGGTTCAGCATCAAGGTTGAAAACAACGCCGCCACCGTTGCAAAGCGCGAGGGAGTTCAGATCAAGCTTTACAGCATCATTTACGAATTGATTGACCAGGTGAAGGAGGCGATGGCGGGAATGCTCGAACCCGAGCTGCGCGAAACGGTCATCGGTCATGCTGAAGTGCGTCAGGTATTTGATCTTTCCAAGGGCAAGGTGGCTGGGTGCTATGTCAGCGATGGTCGGATCAGTCGAAGCGCCCGAGCTCGCGTGCTTCGGAAAAAGCAGCCGATCTACGACGGCGGTATCGGCACGCTGAGACGTTTCCAGGACGACGTCAAAGAGGTCCGCGCGGGTCTGGAGTGTGGCATCAAGCTGGGTGATTTTTCCGAATATTTGCCTGACGATATCATCGAGTGCTATACGCTTGAGAAGGTCCCGCAGCAGCTTTGAAATACAACCGCGACGCTCGCGTGTGATTTGTCTGGCCCCCCGGCGCCCCATTCTCAGCAGCCTCGCATCTGCCAGCCTCTTGGTCGCTGCCTTGGCTTCCGGTCAAGAGACGGCGCCGCTGCTCGAAAACAGCGGATTCGTCGAGAATCCAAAGCCTACCTGGGAGACCCAGAAAAAGGCACGAACCTTCGTTCTTGGGATTCCAGCTCCGCGCGGTCAGATTACAGACCGGTTTGGCAAGCCGATGGCCCACACCCGGCTAAGCTATAACCTGGCAATTAGTTTTCCGGCGCCGCTGGATTGGCCTGATAGCAGGATACTCGCCTTCGCCAAGCAACAGATTACGCTCGCGAGCGGACTCTTGAAGCGAGTAGTCCCGATCTCCGACGAGGTAATTCTCAACCACTATAAGAATCGCGGAGTGCTGCCACTCGATATCGTTGAGGATCTCAGCCCGCAGGAACTTGGAGTCGTTCAGCGGGGGGTCACTCCGAACCTGGTTCTGCGGCAGACGTATGTGCGCTTCTACCCGAACGGTCCGCTTGCCGGCCACATTATCGGTTATACCGGTCGCGAGGCGCCCCTCTCAGTGCGACCGATCGAGAACAACGATCTGATCTTTTCTGACAGCGAAGGCCGTGAAGGTCTCGAGCAAATTTTCGACAACGAACTCCGGGGACAAGTCGGTCAATTACATGTCACTTATGACGCTGCCGGTAACAAGACCTCCGAGCGAATCGCGCGGCCACCGGTTCCGGGCTACAATGTCATCACCACCCTCGACGAAGATCTTCAGCGCATCTGCGAGAACGTGCTCGCGAAGAATTGTAAACGGGGTGCCTTCGTCATCATGGATCCCAATACCGGCGAGATCCTGGCAATGGCGTCGCAACCGGGTTTCAATCCCAATGAGTTTGTGCCGGTCGTAAAGAAAGAGGTGTTCGACAAATACAGCAATGACGAGGCTGCGCCGCTCATTCCGCGAGCCTATCGGTCGGCCTATCCGCCTGGTTCAACCTTTAAAGTTTTCGTCGGCTTCGCTGCTCTCGAAACTGAAAAAATCACTCCCGAGAACCGCTTCGACTGCCCGACGGCGATTACCATCGGCGATCACACCTTCAAAAACTGGAAAAAAAGCGGTGCGGGAAGTCTCAATTTCGTCCAGGCGCTGACCCAGTCATGCAATACGTGGTTCTACCAAGTCGCCTTGAAGATTGGAGCTGATCCGATCATCGAATACGCTTATCGTCTCGGTCTCGGAAAACGGACCGGAATTCCCATCTATGCCGAGAGCGAGGGAAACATCCCCACGGACGACTATATGATGCGTGTGCACAAGCGCGCCATTAAAAGGGGGGACGTTGCGAACATGGCCATCGGTCAGGGCGACATTCTGATCACGCCTTTGCAGATGACGCAGGCCCTGAGTGTGATCGCTTCCACAGGAAAATTTCATCAAACGCGTCTCGTGAAACAGGTGCAGAGCCTGGACAACAAAGTGGTCGCGGCGTATCCGGACCGGCTGCGCGAGAGCATTCCGGTCTCGCCGCAGATCGACAAGGCACTACGCCGTGGGCTGCAAAATGTCGTCTACGACGGGCAGGGGACCGCCCATTCCGCCAGGGTCAAGGGAGTTCGGGTTGCCGGCAAGACGGGCACGGCCCAATGGGGCCCGGAGAGCAAACAGCGCACGGCCGCATGGTTCGCAGGATTTGTCCCAGCGGAGAATCCGGAGTATGCTTTTGCCGCGCTTTATGAGGGCGAACCGAATGATGATTCCGTGCATGGAGGCTCGCATGCGGCCCCCCTCGTGAGCAAAGTCTTCCGCGAGGTTTATAAGCTGAGGAAGACGCGTGACGGCGCTGCGGCAGCTGCCCCTGAAGCCTCCCCCGAAGAGAAGGAACAAGAAGAGGAACCGCAACCCTCGCAAGATCATTCTGACTAGGGCGGGCTGCTTTCCCAGCAGACGAAAAGTCGTTCCATTGCATTTTGCTCACGAGAAATAGGTATCTTCGTGCGAGTACGCCGGAGCGCAGCAGCAAAGAAAGCGAAGAGGCGTGGAGGCGGTGATTCGATGCCAGGAACCTGGAGGTATGAGGATTGCATCCCCGGGAGTGACGGAGAGAGTCTCACCATCAATCTCCATCGTCCCTTCGCCATCGAGAACAAAGTAGAATTCCTCACTTTGCTTATGGTAGTGTCGTTCAGTTGAACTACCGGCCGCGACCGTGGCCTCGGCGAGACTTTGATTGCTCACCGGCGCATTGGTGCGGTCCAGGATGCTGCGAATCCGCGAGCCATCCTTGGTCGTAAAGGGTTTTTGGCTGGATACGTTCAGGACAATCATCGAGAGTTCGCGCCTATGAAGTTTTACGAAGGTTGCACCGCCTTGATTACCGGAGCTTCCTCCGGATTGGGAGCGGAATTTGCCCGGCAACTCGCACCCGATGCTCACGCGATCGTCTTGGTCGCTCGGCGCCTGGAAAGATAGGACGGCTTGAAAAGCGAACTCGAGAGCGCCTATCGGGGCTTAAAGGTTTACGTTTACGGTGCCGATCTCGGGAGCGAGGACCAGCGCGTCACCTTTGTCGGGTGGCTGGCTTCACAAAACCTCAAGATTGACTTCCTCATCAACAACGCCGGCTTAGGCGACCAAGGGACTTTTGATTCAAGCGATTGGAATAGAATCAAAGCCATTCTCGAGGTAAATATTTCCGCTCTTACTCACCTTACTCACCTGCTCCTCCCGTCAATGATCCTGAGGGGTCGGGCGGCGATCCTCAATGTCAGCTCGGTGGCTGGTTTTCTTCCCCTACCGAATATAGCCGTCTACGCCGCCAGCAAAGCGTATGTCACAAGTTTGTCGGAAGCCCTGGCGATTGAATTGCGGCCAAAAGGTGTAACTGTCACGGCATTGTGTCCGGGTCCGGTCGCGACGGAATTTCACTCGGTCGCACGGCGCCCGGCCGTCGAGGCCACCGAATCCCACGTCGACTCGATGCCGGCCTTCGTTGTCACGCCGGAGGAGGCGGTGCGAACGGCACTGGTCGCCGTTTCTCGCGGCCGCGCGCGTGTGGTGCCTGGGCTCCTCCTCTGCATCGCCATGGGCCTGACGGCAGTCGTGCCGTTCTTCATTACCCGGGAAGTGCTCAGGGCCATGAGGAAGAAGCTCTGAGGCCTCTGGATTATGAATCAGCCATTGACAAGAGTGCTGGCGCTCAAAATGCTGCCCCTGTGAATAAACTCACAAAACTGTCCGGCGTTCGGCGGGAAAGTGCGGCGTTCGCTCAGACGCTCGAGCTCATCAATCCGCATCTCTATTCGGTTGAAGCGAGAATTCGAGAACAGGCGCGAGCATTTGACCCTGCGGTCGAGGGTTACGTGGCTTATCTCTGCGAGAAGGGTGGTAAGCGATTGCGGCCAGTTCTAGCTCTTTTGGCGGGCGGAGCTTCCGGGCACATTAGCTCCGGACACGTCGATCTCGCCGTCATAGTTGAGATGGTTCACATCGCCACGCTGGTTCATGACGATATCATGGATGGGGCGGAGTTGCGGCGTGATCAGCCGACCGCCAACGCCAAATGGGGAAATTCCATCAGCGTGCTGTTGGGAGATTGCCTCTTCGCTCATGCGTTGCGGCTGGCGACGGGCTTCAGCAATAATGCGATCTGCCGGCGTATCGCGGACGCCGCCGCGGATGTTTGCTCAGGCGAGATCATTCAAACTCAGCGGCGCTATGATCTTAAACTGAGCACGGCAGACTACTATCGGATCATCGAGATGAAGACAGCCGCGCTCTTTTCTGTTGCCTGCGAGCTGGGGGCCTTCATCAGCGAAGCGAATCCCGGCGTCATTGGAGCTCTTAAAACTTTCGGTCTGAAGGTGGGCACCGCTTACCAAATCTATGACGATTGTCTGGATCTGACCGGAAGCGAAGAAGACACTGGGAAGACGCTCGGCACCGATATCCGCAAAGGAAAGTTTACCCTACCGGTTCTTCTTACGCTGCAAAATCGGCAAGGCCTCGACCTGAGCAGACTACATGATCTTTTGCTACGCGAGGAAGATGTCGATGAAGAACTTCTTGGGGATCTGTTACACCGAGCGGGTTCAATTGCCGCGGCCGCCCAGATCGCGAAGCGGATGCTTAATGAGGCGCGTCAGTCGCTCGAGGCTGTTCCAGCCAATCGCTACGTGAATGGGCTTCAAGCAATCACCGATCATTTGATCGGCCTGGTCGATCAGTTGCAATAAGCTGAGGGGGCGCTTTGCGACAAGCCGCGCCGCACCAGGAACGGTCCATCATGCGCATCCGGGAAATCCCTCCAGGCGACCGTCCTCGGGAAAAACTGGCTGCTCACGGAGCCTCCTGCCTCACCGATGCAGAATTGCTCGCGATCTTTCTTCGAACCGGCGTCAAGGGCAAGAGTGCGATCACGCTCGCCAGCGAGCTGTTGAGGAAAAAGGGATCGCTACGTGCGCTCTCGCGATCATCGGCGGGCGAGCTTGCCAAAGCGGCGCCGGGGATCGGACCGGCAAAGGCAGCCGAACTCGCCGCCGCATTCGAGCTTGGCAAGCGTCTGGCCCGGGGAGAAGCCGAGCGACCTGTGCTGGACAGTGCCGCGGTTATTTACGAGACCTTTGGCGCCGAGCTTCAGGCTCGTGATCGCGAAGTCCTTCGCGTGCTCTTGCTGGACACGAAATTGCGGCTGCTGGCCGCGGAGGATGTTGCGCTCGGCTCGCTGAATGAATGTATCGCCCACCCCCGCGAGATTTTCAGGCCCGCCATCATTCACACTGCCTACGCGGCAATCCTGGTCCACAACCATCCGTCTGGCGATCCTGCGCCGAGCCAGGCCGACAATCGTCTGACGAGGCAATTAGGTGACGCCGCGAAGCTCTTGCAGATCAATTTTCTGGATCACATTATTATCGGTCTGCCGGATGGAGGGAGAGTGCCCTACTTCAGCTTTCGCGAAGCAGGTGTGTTATGAAGATTCATCCGACCGCCATGGTTGATCGCGAAGCGGAATTGTCCGAAGACGTCGAGATCGGCCCGAACGCAATGATCGGAAAAGGAGTCAGGCTTGGCGCGGGATGCGTGGTTCAGGCGAACGCAATTCTGGAGGGCTCGACCATCCTCGGCGCGCAGAACTTCATCGGCTACGGCGCTGTTATCGGTGCAACGCCTCAAGACTTCGCCTTCGGCAAGACGGTGTTGAGTGAAGTGCGTATCGGAGACGGCAACACGTTTCGCGAATACGTGACCATCCATCGTGGTACCAAGGAGAGCTCGGCCACCGTCGTCGGCAACAATTGTTATCTAATGGTCGGCACTCATCTCGGACACAATGTCCGGTTGGGTGACAACGTGGTCATTGCCAACAACTGCTTGCTCGCAGGTTACGTGGAAGTCGGTGAGGGCGCTGTGCTGGGAGGCGGGACAGTCTTTCATCAATTTCTGCGCATTGGACCGCTCGCGATGGTGCGCGGAGGCACTCGCTTCGGTAAGGACATTCCCCCTTACGTTTCCGCCGACGGCGAAAACCAGCTCTCAGGAGTTAACGCACTTGGACTGCGCAGCGCCGGCTATCGAGCGGATATCCGCATGGAAATCAAACGAGCCTTTAAGCTTGTCTATTGGAGCGGAATCAACATCTCCCAGGCTCTCGAACGGGCAAAATCCACAAGGTGGAGCCCGGAAGCGCAAGTCTTTTTCGACTTTGTCGCCAGCTCCAAACGTGGTGTCTGTTCCGCCAATCGTGTCCCAGAGCTTGAGGAGACTCAAGGATAGCTGAAACTGCTGTAGGCGAGGCTTCTACGGCGACTTGTTATGGCCTTCACTGGTCCACGAGTTCCAGAGCGTGGGGCTGTTGTAGCGGCGTGTCGCTAGGGCCAAGAAAGGTCCTTCGACGGTGAAGGTCACCAATGTGTCACATAAATATTAAGAGGGTCTATGAGGGACCCAAGAAGAGCGATGGCAAACGCATCCTCGTGGATAGACTCTGGCCCAGAGGTTTGACGAAGGCAGAGGCCCAAGTCAACCTTTGGCTGAAGGACATTGCGCCCAGCACGACGCTCCGAAAATGGTTTGGTCACCAACCGAGTAAATGGGAAGGGTTCAAGAAGCGTTACTCTGCCGAGCTCGAGAGAAATACCGAGCACGTCTCATTACTGGAGCGGGAACTGAGAGCGGGCAAAGTGACGCTGGTCTACGGTGCGAAGGACCAAGAGCACAATGGTGCGATTGCCTTAAAGGAGTTTCTAGAGCAAGGATACGCGTAACAATTCCCATAAAATCCTGTAGTATGGTCATTTGAGACCTGCTTTGCTAGGATAGACTCAAGGTGACTATGGTTTAGTCTGCAGGTTTGACTGGTCGTGGCGGGGTTCCTATCCAGGCGGCGACGTAAACATCCTTGACGCTCACCCCAGCACCTTCTGCGGCTTCGAGACACGACGAGTATTCCGGAACGCTCTGGACCAGTTCGTGGCCAAGAAAACCGAGCTTGATACGCACGGGTCCATACGGTGTTTCCCGGTCGTGGAACTCGCGCCTGAGCTTCAGTCGCTGCGCGCGATGCATGCGCACGCCAAAGGCGGTCGTTTCGGTGAGAAGGATTCGCGCAAGCTCCGGTGCCTTGTCGATTGGGGAAAGCACGGTTAAGACGAAGCCGGGTCGATTCTTTTTCATCTGCGCGGGAGTAAAAAACACGTCCAATGCCCCGGCGGAAAAGAGGTGGTCCATCGCTGCGGCAGCGAGCTCCGGACTCAAGTCATCCAAATTTGTCTCTATTTGCGTAATCTCGTCGGTCTCGTCGGCAACGACTTTTTCGCGCTGGCCAAGGAGCGCTCTGATAACGTTGGGCCGGCTGTCGGTATCCCGCGTGCCCAGTCCATATCCGATCCTTTCGATTCTCATTTCGGAGATCGGGCCAAACGACGAACAAAATTCTGCCAGCAACGCCGCTCCGGTCGGGGTGATCAGCTCATGAGGCTCGTCAATTTGGCGCACCGGTATGCCCAGGAGAATTTCCAGAGTCGCAGGGGCCGGGACCGGAAGCTGGCCGTGGCTACAGGTAATGGTTCCAGAACCGTCAACCAGCGGCGAGGCCATCACCGAATCCAGCATCAGAGCCTCAAGACCGGCGCATGCTAATACGATGTCAGCAATGGAATCCACCGCTCCGACTTCGTGAAAGGTCACATTTTCAGCCGGCATCTCGTGGATCTTTCCCTCGGCTCTCGCAATGCGTTCGAAAACGCTAACGCTTCGGCGCTTGACGAAGTCACTGAGACGGCTC
>DATLIT010000061.1:0-6291 GCA_035539295.1 Terrimicrobiaceae bacterium
CCGAGACCGCCCGAAGGTATCTCCAGTCGCGGAAAATTTCGACGGAAACTGCTAGATCGTGGCTGCTTGGCTATGCCCCGGAATCTCGAAATTCTTTGCTCGACCATCTGCGCAGCCAGCAATTCTCCAACGAGGAGATCATGCAAGGCGGGTTGTCCTTGGCAAAGGAGGAAGCACGCGAATCCGACGCGGGCGTGTCTGGAGGCCGGTTGTTTTCACGTTTCCGCGGGAGGCTAATGTTTCCGATTCGCAACGACTATGGTGAGGTAATTGCGTTCAGCGGCCGAGTTCTCGACCCGGCGATCAAAACGGCAAAATACGTCAACTCGCCGGACACAGCTCTCTTTAGCAAGGGACGCGTGGTCTACGGGCTGGACAAATCGAAGCGGGCATTGATCGAGGCCAGCACCGCCATTGTTTGCGAAGGCCAGATTGATGTGATCCGCGCTTTCGAAGCCGGTGTTCGTAATGTCATCGCGCCGCAAGGAACAGCCTTTACTTCCGAGCAAGCCCGCCTGCTTCGAAGGTTTGTTGAAACGGTCATTCTTTGCTTTGATTCCGACCAGGCAGGTCAAAAGGCGATCGGCCGTTCGCTGCCCGCCTTGTTGGGCTGCGGTCTGGAAGTCCGTGTCGCCTTGTTGCCCGAGGGTGAAGATCCCGATTCGTTGATCCGTTCAACAGGTGCTGCTCCTTTCCGCGAAATTATCAGTGCGGCACCGCGGTTCTTTGACTATGCGCTTGAGCGCCTCGCAAAGAACGATAGCCTCGACAACCCGGCTGGTAAGCTTCGGGCCGCGCAAAAGCTCGGCCCCTACGTTGCCGCGATGACGGATCCCCTCCTCCGCGAATCGACCACTCGAATGATCTGCGTGCGCTTGGGAATCACCGAAGCCGCTTTCGCGCCCCATGTAAAAGCCGCGCCGCTCGAGGGCGAAACGGCGAAGATGAGCCGCGAAATTCAACCCCTTCCCATGCAGGAAGGAGTTCGGCAACTTTGTCGACTTTCACTGATCGACGCTGACACCAAGGCGTGGCTTGCCAAGCAGAGCTCTCCGCGCCCCCATGAACTGGGTGAAGGTGGCGATCTTCTTGGAAAAATTCTGGAGTCCTCGTTCGCGCTGCAACAACCCTCTGCACGCGCTGCTTTCATGGCGACACTTACCCCCGCCGAGGAAATCGCCATCAGCGGACTGGATTTGGATCGCCTACAAGAGAATACCCTGTTGGTCGCTCAGGACCTCTGGGTCGGGCTGGCTGCCGCCCTCTACAAAGAGCGGCGCTCCGCAGCCGCCGCTCAACTCCACAAACCCGCCCTCACCGCCAGCGAAAGAACACTCTTGCAAACCCGAGTTGCCGAGGCCACCAAACAAATTCTTGACCTCCAGAGCCGCCTGAACGACGTTTAGCGGCTCTTCTCGAAGCACCTAGGCTGCGTTGAAAACTTCCCACAAATCCGCCAAGTCGAAGCCGCACGCGGTTTCCTCTCAACTGAAGTCAATCAACCTCTCCAACGGACCTGTTTCTAAGGCCAGGCTCTCCGAGCCCCGAAGGAAGCTCACTCTCAGGGCTCCTTCGCCACGATTCGAGGTTGTCGGTAAAGCTCTCGCGAGCGCAAACTCCGACGGCGATGCCGAGCCGGGACTCGTTGCCGCACCGGCATCTCTTGCTCCGCAGGACCTTCATAAGGCTCTGCAGGAGAAGGTGCGCGAATTGATCAAGCTGGCCAAGGAACAGGGCTACGTCACCTATGACGACCTCGATGAGGCTTTGCCTGAGAGCGTGAATGACCCCGACAGCATGGAATCGGTCATCACCCAGCTTCGGGCCGTGGAGATCGAAATTATCGATTCTTCCGACGTCGACCGCGTCAAGGAAGGGCGCAAGGATGGCGAGGAAGAGGAAGAAAAGGATGAGAAACCCGACAGTAAGCTCGACATCTTGGACGACCCCGTGCGCATGTACCTCAAGCAAATGGGGCAGGTCCCGCTGCTGACCAGAGAGCAGGAGGTCGAGATCTCCAAGCGCATCGAAGAGGCGGAACTCAAGGTGCAGGAGATCCTTTATCAGTTCGGATTTATTGGCCGCGCGCACCTGGATCTCGCCCAGAAGTTGATGGACCTGCGTGAGCGCTTCGATCGCGTCATTCTGGACAAAAAGATTGAGAGCCGCGAACGTTATATGAAGGGCCTGCCGCGGCTTTGTCAGCAGGTCAAAAAGCAGTCGGAACTGGTCGCTTTGATCTACCGCGACAAAATTACCGGGCAGAAAAATCCGCCTTCGCCCGCATTTCGAGTTTATCAAAGAGCCCTTTCCGGACTGCAAAAGCTGTATCCGAAGTTCTATTTCAAGCAAAAGGTCGTCGAGGATTTCGTAACGTTGGCGGACGAAAATCTCCGCATGCTTCACGCCCTGACTCACGAGCACGAGAGGATTTCCAGGAACGCCGATGCGAAGGCCCAGCGTCACCTCAGCCAGCAGATCAAGGAGATGCAGCTTCGAAATTGGATGACAACTGAGGAGCTGATCGAAAAGCATCGCGGGCTGAAAAGCTGGCATCGCAAGGCCCTCAAGGCGAAAACGGAAATGGTCGAAGCCAACCTGCGACTGGTTATCTCGATCGCTAAAAAATATACCAACCGGGGCCTCTCCTTTCTCGATCTAATCCAGGAAGGAAACATGGGCCTGATGAAGGCCGTCGAAAAATTCGAATACCGTCGCGGGTACAAATTTTCGACGTACGCCACCTGGTGGATTCGCCAGGCGATCACTCGATCAATTGCCGACCAAGCCCGGACGATCCGCATCCCCGTCCACATGATCGAAACGATCAACAAGCTGATCCGCGTGCAGAAACAGCTGGTCCAAGAATATGGACGCGAGCCTAGTCCGGAGGAAATTTCCGAGGAAATTCAACTCCCTGTCGAACGAGTCCGGGCCGTTCTCAAGATGGCGCAGCAGCCAATCTCACTCCAGGCCCCGGTCGGCGACTCCGACGACACCAGCTTCGGTGATTTCATCGAGGATAAAGGAGCTGAAAATCCAGCCGACCAAGCGGCGATTGTTCTCCTCAAGGATAAGATCAAGGATGTCCTCGATACGCTGACCGAACGCGAACGACAGGTCCTTGAACAACGCTTTGGCTTAGTGGACGGCTACAGCCGCACACTTGAAGAAGTAGGCCGTCAATTCAAGGTCACCCGCGAACGCATCCGCCAAATTGAAGCAAAGGCGCTGCGGAAGATGCGCCATCCCACCCGCATTCGTCAGCTCGAAGGATTTCTCGAACCACAAGACTGGTAAGGCTGAAGCTTTCCGCCGACCACGTCCCATCTGCCTGCAGGAGACCTGCGGTCTTGCCCTGATCCTGACGTCAGGTGCGCCCTAACGTTCTACGCGCAACGTGCATCCGGAATGCTCTGCTTGCCTAAGCGAATCGCCTCGGTAAATAGTTATTCCCGAGATGAGTTCAGAAGCATCGATTCCTGAAAACCTCACGGGCACTATGCTGGTGGCTCATCCGAGGCTGCTCGATCCGAACTTCCGTCGAACCATCCTTTTCCTCTCTCACCATAGTGCCGAAGAAGGCGCGATTGGATTGATCCTCAATCGCCCTTTGAAAAAAACCTTCGGCGAGGTTGCCGCGCAAAAGATTTCGGATGTGTTCAAGAATGTTGAACTCTATTATGGCGGACCGGTGGCGGCGGACCATCTCACACTGGCCAGCTTGCAATGGAGGACCGATCCAGCCTCGATCGCATTCCAGAGCTTTATGGGTAACATCGAGGACGTCTACATCGAACCGCAATGGCGATCGGGTCTCCGAGCCTTCGTAGGGTACGCGGGCTGGAGTCGTGGGCAGCTCGAAGGAGAAATCGGACAGAAAGCCTGGCTGGTTCTCCCGCCAGCGCGTGAACTCGTCGAAATGAGGGAGCCGGAAAACGCATGGCAACGCGTCATGCGCAGCTCGGGGCCTTTAATGAAGTTGCTAGCCGAAGCTCCGGACGATCCGGAAAAAAATTGAGCCTGACTGGGCGCGCGCAGAAGCGCTGGTGAGAGAAGTCGAAAGACGAGATCTATGTACGGGCGCTACGCAGTTTACCACTTTTTCAACCGCCAGAGCCAAAAGATAAATCCGCCCGCCATCACCGCCAAAAAATTGATGACCACGAATGGCCACCAGGCCTCCTCCATGGGAAACGGCAGAGCCACATTCATCGAGAAAATGCTAATGACGAGATTCGCCAGCATGATGGCGACAGTCCAAATGGTAAACTTCTTGATGAGTTGATTAAGATTATGGCTGACAATTGACGCGCGCGTTCCCATCAGATTGCTAAGCACCTGCGTGTGGATCTCGGCGCGGCGATAACATTGTTGATTTTCGATGATGAGATCGTCGAGCACGCCAAGCTGATCGACCACGAAGCCGAGTTTTTCAGACAATGCCCTCATCCGCTCGAGAAGAGCTCCATTCGAGGTGATCGAGTTCACGATATAGACGAGGCTTTTCTCGAGGGCGAACATGTTCAACAGATACTTGTTCTCAAGCGAAATGTTGATGCGGCGCTCCAAAGAGTCGGAAAGCATATTAATCGCTTTCAGGTGGCCTTCGAAGTGCATCGTCGCCTGATACAGCAGCCGCAGAATCACATCCTGAATAGTCCGCACGGGGAAGGGAACGCGACCCTCGAAAATCGGCGAGTCATCCGCCATTACGATAACAAGGTGCTTGTCGTAGAGAAAGACCCCGGTCGACGTCAGCTTCATTAGGAAATTGTCGTCCGCACAGAAGCTCTTCGGACGCTTAAAAATGATCGCCGCATGATCGGACTCGAGCTCGAGTCGGGAGAGCTCATCGGGATCGAGCGACGACTGCAACGTATGATAATCGATGTTGTAGTGCTCCTGGAGGTCCGCCTCGTCGTCAATGGTTGGTGAAACGTAGGCGATTATTTGAGCCTCTCCGGGCTCGCACGAAATCAGCCGCCCGCCTTCCAAACGGTAGAAACTCCGGACGCCATCCGCAACCGCGGCCTCCGCGGGCGCCACAACTTGCGAGACGGATGCCACTGCTTCAGGTGCCTCTTCAGGCGCGCTCTCAACTGTGGACGCCATAGAAAAGCCGTTTGTCAATCCCAGAGTCAGTCCAGTCCGCGACCGATGCAATCGAAAACTTCATCAATCTTAAGGAAGAGAAATGGCAATAAGATTACGACGCACCACCGCGCCCTCTCGCGGCCTTAGGGCTGCGCACGGTGGTCTGGCCTGACGGCTCTCACGCAGAAGAAGCGCCGCGATCTGCCCAGGGACAGGTGCCTGCGGCGACCGCGGGATGGCTTTCTATTTCCGCCGGTATCATTCTCGCGATTTGTTCGCTGACCGATTGTGGTATCATCCTTCGAGTTGTCGCCGATCTTTACGCACCACAATGCGGCCAGCCGATCGAGGATTCGGCGCCCTGACTATCTCGGAAGAAGCACCTTCCCTTTCGAGTACAATTCGCGTGCCGACTTTATGCAATTCGATATGGTCAGTGAATAGATGCAGCAGAAAACTTCGATCCAGTTCTTGAAGGTCACGGATTGACGCCTGATCCATGGACCGGAACCTCTCAGCGTCGGCATCTGAAGGCGAGATGCCCAGATTGGTGTCAGTTTTTGCACTTGACGGAACGTTCGAGTGTGGGTTGATAGCCCGGCATCCTTAAAACCGACGAGATACTTTTGATGAGCGAATCGCTACCAGCGATTTTTGAGCACGTCATTTGGAGCTTGTGTTATCTGAGTGTTCTTCTCGGACTCTCAGCTTTCGGCATTCACCGCTATCTCATCATCTATTTGTTTCTGAAGAATCGCAGGCGCCGCACCGAGCCGTCGGCAAAATTCCGTGCTCTCCCGACGGTTACTGTCCAGTTGCCGGTCTATAATGAGTATTACGTCATTCGACGACTGATTAGAGCGGTCAGCCAGCTCGACTATCCACGCGAAAAACTACAGATCCAAGTCCTCGATGATTCCACGGACGAGACTCAGGAGATCGCCGCCAGCGAAGTTGCGCGGCTTAGGGACGCCGGTGTCAACATCGAATATTGTCACCGCGATCATCGAACCGGTTTCAAGGCTGGAGCCCTCGCCTCGGGTCTGGACGATGCCACCGGTGAGTTCATCTTTATTCTTGATGCCGATTTCGTGCCTGCCCCCGACACGTTGCGACGCACCATTGATCACTTTACCGATCCGCGTATTGGCATGGTGCAAATGCGCTGGGGCCACCTGAACCGCGAGTATTCAC
>DATLIT010000062.1:0-3995 GCA_035539295.1 Terrimicrobiaceae bacterium
GTGAGGACTTCGCCCGCAGGATTCGAATGAAACTCCGACCGACGGAACAACGGACACTAAGGTTGAAATGAGTCGCTTGTTCCCCTGCCGTCTGCAGGACACCGTCAGAGGTGGCTTGTGTCAGCACGCCCCACACGAACCGTTCTCCTGCGGCAATCGACAATTCTGAAAAGCATCCAAGATCTCCTCTCAAACCTTCTTACGGGCAAGGGCGTGGAACGTGCCCTCCTTTTGCTCGTTGTGGGCCTTTGCGCTGTCGCGAATTTGCCGTGGCATCTCGATAATTTCGATCAGGCAAAACAGGCTTATGTCTCTTACGAAATCGCCAACGGAGGAAGCTGGTGGTATCAGCATACCCCGCAGGGAGGCACCGCGACGAAGCCCCCGCTCGCTGGCTGGTCGAGCCTGCCTCTGCGATGGATCACCGGCTCCTGGGAGCTCGCATGGAGGCTGCCCAGTTTTCTCTGCGCTCTCGCCATTCTCCTCATCCTCGCGCGCGAGGCACGCCGGTTATTATCCGATTTTGGCGTCCTCCTTGTCGTCTGCGCTTTCGGCTTGAACTTGCTCACCCCGCGGATCGCGACACTCGTTCGCACCGACATGATGCTGACGCTCTGGATCACCATCTGCGGATGGTTGATCTATAAAAAAATCGATCGCGGAGAACCTTGGACCAACGCGGAGCGATGGGCATTTTTTTTCACGATGGTGGCAGCCCTGATGACAAAGGGGCCCATCCTCTACGCCTTTATACTCCCGGGTGTCGCCGCCTTTTGGTATCTTGGGCCCAAAGATCGCCGCGCCTTGATCTGGAGCGGCTGGTGGACGTGGCTCGTCCCGCTGGCATTGTTCGCTACCTGGGTGGCGATCGGTTGCGCGACGAACCCAGAGTTCTACAACGATGTGATCGTCCGCGAGTTCATGAGCCGCTTCGACCAAAGTCTCAAGGCGCACGAGAGACAACAGCCAATTTGGTTCTACTTTCCGCACGTGATACACAAATTCGCGCCCTGGAGCCTTCTTGCCATCGCCCTGCCGATTGCCTCCGCGAATGTGCGGAAAAAGATAACCTCCGATCCAGGCACGATTTGGCTGGCCTGCTGGGCACTAGGCGGCCTGCTGTGTATGACCTTTGTGCCATCCAAGCGTGTCGATCGAATCTTTCCCGTCATTCCTCCGCTTTGCCTTCTGCTCGTGTCGATGGTGTCGGCCTGTCAATGTGGCAAGCGGGTGCGCGCCTGGTGCGGTGCCGCGGTGATCTTTTCGGTTGTTGCGGTCTGCGGCTATTTTCTGACCACCATCGTGATCCGTTATCGGAACGCTGACGATGCCTTGGCGCGGTTTGGTCGGAAAGTCCAGGCTCTCGCAAAGCAAGCCGGAGCCCGCAGCATCAGCATGGTCGAGGGAAGGGACGAGCCGATGGTGCTCTACTGCGACGCTGGCAGCTATATCCTTATCAAGCGCGCCACTCGCGAATTCAAGAACGGCGAGAGAGATGCTTTAGTGCTGCCGGAGCGTCGTATCGTGGACGCCGATGGACCCCTCCCTCCGCCGGTGCTCGACTCCGGCCCCATCTCGAAGAATGGCGAAAGCCGCTACCTGCTTTTCCTGCGACCTGGTCCAATCTCGTCTCAGCAGGCTCGCTGAGGGACTTGCAAGGCAATTGCTTTTGACCATCAGGTGTCCATGCCCTTAGTCTGTGACTGAATTTTCACCCACGATCATGTCCCAGCGTCCTGTTATTATTTATACAAAGACCGACGAAGCACCGGCTCTCGCGACCTATTCCCTTCTCCCCATTATCCAGGCATTCACCAAACATGCCGGTATCGTCGTCGAGACGCGGGACATCTCACTGGCCGGACGCCTTATGGCGAACTTTCCAGAGTATCTTACCGCCGATCAACAGATCGGCGATGCGCTTACCGAGCTCGGCAAGCTGGCGACCACACCGGAAGCGAACATCATCAAACTTCCGAATATCAGCGCATCTGTCCCGCAATTGAAGGCGGCCATCGCGGAGTTGCAAAGTCAGGGATACAAGCTCCCCGACTATCCTGATGAGCCCAAGAACGACGACGAAAAGGAGATTAAGGCGCGTTATGACAAGATCAAGGGCAGCGCGGTTAATCCCGTTCTCCGCGAAGGCAACTCCGATCGGCGTGCCCCCAAGGCGGTCAAGGAATACGCGAAGAAGAATCCCCATTCGATGGGCAATTGGTCCGCCGACTCAAAGACGGTGATCGCCACGATGGGCCAGGACGACTTCTTCTCGAACGAGCGATCGGTCACTGTTCCGGAGGCGACAACTGTAAGGATCGAGCTCGTGAGTGCGAACGGGGACCTCACAGTCCTTAAGGAAAAAACCGCCCTGAAAGCAGGCGAAGTTCTCGATGCGACCGTTATGAGGAAAAAGGCGCTCGTTGGCTTTCTCGAGGCACAGGTCGCCAAGGCAAGAGAACAAGGTCTGCTCTTCTCGCTTCACATGAAAGCCACCATGATGAAGGTCTCCGATCCGATCATCTTTGGACACGCCGTTGAGGTCTTCTTCAAGGACCTTCTCGCTAAGCATGCGGCGACCATCGAGGAGCTCGGAGTAGACTTCAAAAATGGCTTTGGCGATTTGATCGCCAAGATCCAGGCGCTCCCACCTGAAAAGAAAGCCGAGATCGAAGCCGATGTTCAAGCGGCTCTCGCGAGGGGCCCGGCAGTGGCCATGGTGAATTCCGACAAGGGGATCACCAATCTGCACGTTCCCAGCGACATCATCGTCGATGCCTCCATGCCAGCCATGATTCGGTCGTCCGGTCAAATGTGGGATGCTCAAGGTAAGCTGCAGGATACCCTGGCGGTGATCCCCGACAGCAGCTATGCCCGCATTTACCAGACCGTTGTCGAGTTTTGCAAAAAGCATGGGGCTTTCGATCCGCGCACCATGGGCACCGTGCCGAACGTCGGATTGATGGCACAAAAAGCAGAAGAATACGGCTCCCACGACAAAACGTTCGAGATCCCCACAAAAGGCACCGTCCGCGTGGCCGACTCCGCCGGCAAAGTCCTCCTCCAACATGAGGTGGAAGAGGGTGACATCTGGCGCGCATGCCAGACCAAGGACACCCCCATCCGCGACTGGATTAAGCTGGCGGTAAACCGCGCCCGCGCCACCAAGACTCCGGCAATCTTCTGGCTGGACAAGAACCGGCCGCACGACGCCGAGTTGATCAAGAAAGTCGACACTTACCTCAAGGACCAGGATACGGCGGGGGTGGACATCAAAATCCTGGCGCCGGCGGACGCCTGCGCGTTTACGCTGCAGCGGTTGAAGGCTGGCAAGGATACCATCTCGGTCACGGGAAACGTGCTGCGCGACTATCTGACCGACTTGTTTCCCATTCTTGAACTGGGAACCAGTGCCAAGATGCTTTCCATTGTGCCCTTGATGAATGGCGGAGGTCTTTTCGAAACGGGTGCTGGAGGTTCGGCGCCGAAGCACGTCCAGCAGTTCCTTGCAGAGAACTATCTGCGCTGGGATTCGCTCGGGGAGTTTCTCGCGCTCGCTGTCTCTCTCGAGCATCTCAGCGAGACTTTTAGCAACACTAAAGCGAAGGTCCTCGCCGACACGCTCGATGAAGCGACCGGCCAGTTTCTCATCAATAATAAGTCTCCGGCACGCAAGGTTGGCGGCATCGACAATCGAGGCAGCCACTTCTACCTCGCGCTGTATTGGGCCCAGGCCCTTGCCGCTCAGGACAAGGACCTCGAACTTAAAAAGATTTTCGCCCCAATCGCCGAGAAGCTCACGGCGAATGAGGAAAAGATCGCCGGCGAGCTCCTCGCGGTTCAGGGCAAGCCGACCGATGGCGGCGGCTACTACCATCCCGACGATGCCAAGGCCTCTGCCGCGATGCGACCGAGCGCGACTTTCAACGAAATTCTGGAAGCGCTTTGAGGCTTACTGGCCTACCTTCTTGGCTTTATGTGTCTTCGACTGCCTC
>DATLIT010000063.1:0-7241 GCA_035539295.1 Terrimicrobiaceae bacterium
TCCCGGGTGAGAATTTCGTCGAGCTCGAAGGAAATTCGCCGCAAGGTGTACTCCGGATTCTTGAAGAAGAACTTGTCGAGCGCCGCCTGCAGGCCGAAAAACGCGCCGGCGCCGACCGCGACAACCAGAAAAACATTGGTGAGCCAACGAAAGATTATGGCTCGGCGCCGGCGACGTGCGGTCACCGTGCGCATGCGGACATCGAGCAGATTGGCGCGCGTCAAATTGCTGCGCAACCTTCGATTCACTCGACGTGGTTGACGCTGATCAGCCATTCAGTGGTGAGTGCGTTGCATGGAAAGTGAGGCGATCCGTTCGCAGAGCGTCGGAAAGTCTAGTCCCGCTGCCGCGGCGGCCTTTGGCAGCAGACTGGTTTCGGTCATCCCCGGAATGGTGTTGATCTCTAATACGTTCAGGCGGCCATCCGAAGCAAGAATCACATCGACACGCGAATAGATTTCTAGGCCAAGAGCACGTTTTGCCGCTAGGGCCGCGTATCGGACAGCCTGGGTGGCCTCGTCGCCGATCGGAGCGGGCACGAAGTATTCGGAGGCCCCTTTGGTGTACTTGTGTTGGTAATCGTAAAATCCCTCCCGGGGGACGATCTCGATAATCGGCAAAGCGACATCGCCAAGGATGCCGACAGTCAATTCGCGGCCGGAAAAAAATTCCTCCACGATTACTGTTTCGCCGAAGCGAAAGCAGTCCTCGAGGGCCGCGTCCAGATCGGCGAAATCTTTGACAATGTGGACGCCGACGCTGGATCCCTGCCGAGGCGATTTCACAACGAAGGGCACCTCGAAACGCGGCTTTTGGCCGGCGGCGATGACGTGCCACCGACCAGTGGGGACGCCATGCTCATCAAACGCTCTCTTGCTGAGTATCTTGTCAAAGGCAAGCTGACTACCCGCTACTCCTTCGCCGGTGTAGGGAATCCCTTGCCGTTCAAGGATCTGCTGGATCTGACCATCTTCGCCAAAGGTGCCATGAATCATGTTGTAGGCGAGGTCGATCGATTTCGGCAGCGAAAGGCTGGAATCCTTGACGTCGATCTCTTGGACGAGGGCACCCAAGGAGCGAAGCGTGCGCGCCACTGCGGCGCCCGAGCGTAGTGACACCTCGCGTTCCGGTCCAGGTCCTCCGAGGAGGACGGCGATCTTTTTTCCTTTGAGAATGCGAGTCATGCGTCCATGCCAACGATCTGTACTTCGGTTTGGAGATCGATGCTACGCTCGCGGGCCGCGGCGGCCTTGATCTCTTCGATAAGGGTGAGAATCTCCTCGGCGGTGGCTCCTCCGTCGTTGACGATGAAGTTGCCATGCACTTCGGAAACACGCGCCCGTCCTACGGTGAAGTTCTTGAAACCGAGTTCCTCGATCAATTTTCCAGCGGGAGTCTGGTCCGGATTTTTGAAAATGCAACCGGCGCTCGCTGCGACAGGCTGGGATTCGCGCCGCTTCTGTTCTGCGATGGCGATGCGGGCCTCTATTTCCCCCGGATCGGCGGGCACTCCACGGAGCGTGGCCGAGAGGGCATAATTGTTCTGAAGAGTGGGAACATCGCGGTAACGGACTTCCATGTCGGCAGGCGCACGCGTGAAAATGTTGCCATCCTGATCGCAATAGCGAACGGCAACGACTTGGTCGAAAGTCTCCCCGCCCATGGCGCCGGCGTTCATTCTAAGGCTGCCTCCAAGATTGCCGGGGATCCCCTCCATCCACTCGAAGCCGCCAATCCCGGCGTTACGGGCAATCGCGGTGAGCTTCTTCAATTTAAGCCCGACTCCGGCAGTGATTTCCGTGCCATTGACGCTAAAACGCGCGAACTGGCCTCTTGAAAGATGAGCCACGACACCTGACACGCCGCGATCGCGGACGAGCAGGTTGGAGCCACGACCCATCACCATGAAAGGTATGTCTTCGTCGAAGCACATTTGGACCAAGTCCGCGAAGCCTTCTTCAGTCTCTGGTTCGGCCCAGAACTGCGCGGGTCCGCCGACTCGCAGAGTGGTATGGCGAGAGAGAGGCTCGTAGAGCCGAATGCTACCGGCTCCCATGGCTTCGAGGAGGCGGTCGCGCAAGGTCAAGTCGGTGACCAGCCGGTTGGCCGCTTCGTGGATATTTCCAGCGCCGAGGCTCAAGATCAGGTCGCCGTCTTCGATTTCCGCTCCCGCGCTCTGATGAATTTGCCGAAGATCGGGTCGAAATTCGACATGTTGGTGGCCCTGCGCGCGGATCGCCTCAACGATCATCTGGCCGGACACGCCAGGAATTGGCTTTTCGCTGGCTGGATAGACATCCGCAATGAAGGCGAGGTCGGCGCCAGCAAACGCCCGGCCGAATTCTTCCTTGAGTGCCAGTGTGCGCGTATAGCGGTGCGGTTGAAACATGACGAGCACCCGTTTCCAACGACCGGTTCGAGCGGTTGCAATGGTGGCGGCGACCTCGGTGGGATGATGTCCGTAATCATCGACCACCAGATTCCGAGCGGATTGGTAGCAAATTTCAAACCTTCGTCGCGCACCGCGGAATCCTTCGAGGGCGGCCACGACGTTGTCGAACGCGAGCCCTATTTCCAGGGCGAGAGCAATTACCGCAAGAGCATTCACGGCGTTGTGAGCGCCCGGGATGTTTAGCCTCGCTTCCCCCAGGACCTCGGCACTCTTTTCGATCTGAAAGCGCGAACAAAAATTTTCTGTTACCAGGTGAGTGAGCCGGTAGCGATTTCCTTCAGTTCTCCCATAGGGAATCGCACTCGGATGGGCAGGACAGACCCGGGTCGCGCCTGGATCGTCACCGCAATAGATAACCTTTCCGCGTGTCTGCGCGATGAGTTTGCCGTAGACAGCATCGATTGCGGCGAGATCCTTGTAGAAATCAAGGTGTTCGGGTTCGATATTGAGAACGATCGTGTGTTCGGGATGGTAGTTGATCAGGGTTCCGTCACTCTCATCGCCTTCGGCAACGAAGTATTCGCCGGCCGAGTCCCAGCGTGCATTCGAGCCAAGGATCGGGATCTCTGCACCGACATAGTGCGATGGCTTCAACCCACAGCTTCGCAGCACATGGGCCGTCATTGAGGACGTGGTCGTCTTGCCGTGCATGCCGCAGATCACGATCCCCTTCTTGGAATTCATAATCGCCGCCAAAGCATCCGCCCGCCGAACCATCGGGATGCCCAACCTTCTCGCTTCGTCGTAGGCGAGGTTGCCCGGTTTGATGGCCGACGAGTAGATGACCAACTCGGCACCTTGAACCTCAACTGCCTGGTGCGGCACGCGAAACCGGAGCCCTTTTTTCTCCAAGCGGCCCACCTCGAGAGTGGCCACCTTGTCGGACCCGCTGACGCGATGGCCCAGGGCAAGAAGAAGTCCGGCGATACCGCTCATTCCTGATCCAGCCACCCCGATCAGATGAACGCGATGCGGTGGTCCGGTCAGATACTCGGTGAGAGAGGCAAGGTTCATCGATTCTGGGGCGCTGCTGCTCGTTCAATCTCGTCGGCAACGTTGCCAGACGCGTCGCGTGGGAGAATCATGCGGGCGGCGCGAGACATTTTTTCGCGCCGCGCATCGTCGCTGAGTAGGTTTGTGATCAGCGGCGAGAATGTTTCCGGAGTCAAGCAGCGCTCGGTCTGGACCTCGGCGGCTCCAGCTTCGGCGAAGACCTTCGCGTTGGACGTTTGGTGATCGTCGGTTGCGTAAGGATAGGGGATCAAGATGGAGGCAAGACCAAAATGAGATAGCTCACTGAGGCTGGCCGCACCGGCGCGTGAAATCACAAGGTCCGCCGCGGAGTACGCCTCTTCCATCCGATGATGAAAGGGCGCGACATAGTGGGGGATATTTTCACGCTGATAGTTGGCGGCTGCGAGGCGGTCGTCACGCTCGCCCGTGAGGTGAATGATTTGCAGCGGTTTCTCCTTCAGCAGGGGTGCAGCTTTAAAGAGCGCCTGATTGATGCCTGAGGCTCCCTGGCTTCCTCCCATGACCAAGAGAGTGCGCCGGTTTTCTTCCAGGCGGAAGGCGGCGAGTGCTGTCGCGCGGCTCAACGGCGATCCGAGGTTTCTCCTGACCGGAGTGCCCGTGACGACGAAGTCCAGGTTCTGAAAAAAGGGGGCACACGCCTGAAAACCAAGCAGCACGCGCGTGACGAAACGCGCCGTGAATTTGTTGGCGCGTCCGGGAATTGCATTCGACTCATGAATCAACGTCGGCAATTTCAAGCGTCGTGCCGCAAGGATCGGTGCCGTCGAGGTGAAGCCTCCCATGCCGAGAACGACTGACGGACGAAATTTCCGGTACGTGCCTCTGCAGTAAGCGTAGCCTTCCCACGAAAGCCGCAGGAAGCGAACGAAAGCCGGGGAAAGCAGGTTGGGCATCCCTACCGAGGGCAGTTTCTCGGCACGAAAGTCGGGGTGCGCCTTCAGGGCAATCGTGTCGATTTGTTTTTCGGAGACAACCAAGAGCACCTCGTGTTCGCGTTGCTTGAGTATTTCTGCGACCGCAAGACCAGGAAAAAGATGGCCGCCTGTTCCGCCACAGGCGATCACGACGCGAAATGGCTTCATAGCCTGCAGATATTTCGCACACGGCGCAGAGCAGGCGAAGCCATCTCGAGGAGCGGGTTTCCGAATCGGTGAATATTGACGAGCACTCCGACCATGAAGTAGCAAATCGCCAAATTCGAGCCACCGAAGCTAATGAAAGGCAGCGGCATTCCCTTGTTTGGTAAAACCGAGGTGGTAACGCCAATATTCACAATCGCCTGCAGAGTGATCATCATCACGAAGCCAAACCCCAGCAACATCCCGAACCGGTCGGGCGCATTCATGGCAATCAAGGTTCCACATAAGCAGATGAGCAGGTAACAAAAAACAATCACCAGCGTGACCCGCAACCCCAATTCTTCTCCGATCATCGGAAAAATGAAGTCGGTATGCGCGTAGGGAAGGTAAAGCATCTTCTGCCGCCCCTCTCCGAGGCCGAGTCCGTCAACGCCGCCAGAGCCGATGGCGATCAGACCCTGTAACTGCTGGTAACCACCGCTGGCCTGGTATTCCACAGGATTAAGAAAAGCGAGCAAGCGGTCGCGCCGTTCTTCAATGTGAATTGCCAAGTAAAGAATCCCGACAACGCCTACAAGGACGATGGGCAAGATCCAACGCAGCCGCATCCCAGCTACGAACATCACGCAGAGCACGGCTGCGCCGATGAGGGCAGTGTAGCCGAGGTCCTCCTGGCGAGAGATGGGCGCCAGGATCAGGCTTACAATTGCGATCGGAAAGACAAACCCTTTGAAAAATCGCCCGGCATCCTTCTCAAACTTCTCAAACCACCAGGCAGCGAAAAATACGACAGCGACCTTGGCCAGTTCGCTTGGTTGGAAGGTGCCAAACCCGACTTGAATCCAGCGGCGTGAACCATTGATCCTTAGGCCGATCGGGGGGACAAAGCAAAGGATCAGAAGCGCGAGGGAAATGATAAAGACCAGCCACCAACTCTTCCTCCACCAATGGTAGTCCACCACTGCTCCGATGAGAGCACAGAGGAGCGAGATTGTGAGCCAGAATGCCTGGCGTTTGACGAAGAAATAGACGTCGCCATGGCTTTCCTGCGCGAAGGCGCTGGTGCTGAAAAGCATAACGATGCCAAGGGCGGTCAGGGCAACAACGGTGAGCAGAAGGGCGTAGATAGCGTTCCGTTGCATGTTCGAAGGGTGACGTCACGTGCGACGAGGCCGAATCGCCTGTTCCCAACGCATCACTTTTTTTGTGGGGGTATTTTCAGCTTCTGACCGATTTGGACCCTGGTTGGATCTTTGATGTCGTTGATAGCGATGAGCTCGTTGTAACTTACATGCAATTTCTTCGCGATGCTGTAGGGATTATCACCCTTGGCCACCGTGTAGGTGTTCCCGTCTGTAGCGGCCGGAGGGACTTCCTGATTGTTTGGCGCGCTGGATTGGACTGCAGACTTGGGCGGCGTCGTCGCGGCGGACGCTGGTTTGGGAGTTTCCGGTTTGGCAGCCGCGGTGATTGACGGCTTGGGCAGGTCTGATTTTGTCGCCAGAAAGGCGTGCTTGGCGGCAGCGGTAACGGGGTCAGTCACGGGCTTGGTAGTTTCCGGCTTCGCGGCGGGAATTTTCACCACCTGCCCGACACGGATCATCGAATACGTGGTGATGCCATTCTCGTTTTCAATCGCTTCGATGGTGGTCTTGTAGAGCGAGGCGAGCCGGCTAAGCGTATCGCCCGCTTGCACCGTGTGTGTTCGCCCTTGCCAACCCTCGATGACGTTGTCAGGCGCCGAGGGCTTTGGTTGGGCGGACGTCTGCACGGCTGCGCGAGCGATTTCTTCCTTGGCAGCGCTCTTGGCCGCGGCGGCTTGTCCGGCTTTGATTGAATTAAAGGCGAAGACGCCGCCGACGGCGATGACGTGCAGCGCGAGCACAACGAGGAGAGCGTGTGAAAACTTCATGTTTGGCTCCTCCTGCTCTATCTCGTAGTCCTCCTTCTCGTATGTCCCCGAACTGGTGGTCGCCTTGGCCCGCAAAGCTTCAGCAGGCGCAGGCCGCCGCTGCATTCTTCGAAGCGGCATTTTCAGGATTTTCTTCATTTTCATGATCTGCGGTTTGATTGACTTTGTTGTTATTCGAGAGCGTTGACCGCTTGCTTGAAGCGGTTGCCGCGCTCGCCGTAGTTGCGGAACATGTCAAAAGACGACGTTCCGGGGGAAAAGAGCACCGTCTCGCCTTGTCTGGCGATCTGCGAGGCGAAGATGACGGCTTCCTCGAGAGAATCGGCGAGGCGGCAGTCCAGCCCACTCCACGACCGAGCAATTCGCTCTTTCATCTCGCCGATGAGGACGGCCTGACGAACGCGCTCACGCACGAGAGGCGCGATTGCGTCGAATTCGAATCCTTTGTCCTTGCCGCCGGCAATAAGCACGATCGGGCCTGTCTGCGAGAGGATCGCTTTCTCAACGGAGTCGAGATTTGTCGCCTTGGAATCGTTGATCCAGCGCACTCTTCCCAGCTCACGGATGAACTCGCATCGGTGCACCGGGGCGGTATATTCCTGCACCGCTCCGGACATTTTTTCAAAGTCCAGGCCGAGGGCGAGGCCGATGCCCATCGCGGCCATGAGATTTTCCGCGTTGTGAACTCCGGGGAGCTTGGTCGCGCGCTGAGGAAGCACGGGTTTGTTGTGGTAATGGATTATTCCATCGCGCAGTGTAAAGT
>DATLIT010000064.1:0-3635 GCA_035539295.1 Terrimicrobiaceae bacterium
CCGATGCTCGAAGTTCTGCGCCATCTGCGCGACAACGGCTACAAGACCTACATCGTCACCGGCGGCGGCCAGGACTTCGTGCGCATCTATTCGGAACGGGTCTACGGCATCCCGCCCGAGCAGGTGGTCGGCACCGCCGGCGCGACGAAGTACGGCTATGGCCACGACGGCAAGCCGTTCCTGACCAAGGAGCCGAAGCTGCTGCTCAACGACAACAACGCTGGCAAGCCCGAAGGCATCCACTTGATGATCGGGCGCCGGCCATTGGCTGCCTTTGGCAACTCGACCGGCGATCGACAAATGCTGGAGTACACCAAAGCCGGCGACGGCGTGCGGCTCTCCATGCTCGTCCTGCATGACGATGCGGAGCGCGAGTATGTCTATGGCCCGGCCCAAGGGCTCCCGGACACCAAGGTCGGCGCCTTTCCCCAGGCACTCTACGATGAGGCGCAGAAGGATGGCTGGATCGTCATCAGCATGAAGAAAGATTGGGAAAAGATCTTCGCGTTCGAGCAATAAGACACACTCAACCTCCCAAAAACCAAACCTCCGTCCATGAAGTCAAAGCTCAACATCATTCGTCATACGCTTACCAGCGCCCTGCTTGCCCTCGCCTCACCGTTCGTGCTGCCGGTGTTCGCCGAGACTTTCACCGAGGGCAAACAGGTCCCGCCAACGACTGAAAAGCTAAAGCCCGGCGACTTTGTCTGGGAACCGGAGCGCGCGCCGGAGGGGCCGGTGCTCATCGTGGTGAGTAAGCCTGAGCAGATCGCCTACGTGTATCGGAATGGCATCCGCATCGCGCGAAGCAGCGTGAGCACGGGACGTCCAGGGCATCCGACGCCGGTCGGTGTCTTTGATATCCTCGAGAAGGAAAAGGATCACGTTTCGACGATCTACAAAGGCGCGGAGATGCCGTGGATGGAGCGGTTGACGTGGAACGGGATCGCGTTGCACGCGGGCGATCTGCCGGGCTATCCGGATTCACACGGCTGCGTGCGCCTGCCGCTGGAGTTTTCCAAGCTGCTCTTCACTGTGACGACCAAGGGCGGGACGGTCATCATCGCGGACGAGCACTCCGCCCCGCGCGAAACGGTGCATCCGGGGGTGATTTTTTCGCAGGCCACACCGCCCGCCGCCGATGCATCGCTCACGACAGGGGAATTCTCATGGACTCCGGAGAAATCGGACCACGGGCCGGTGACGATCCTTTTCACCGCGGCAGACAAACAGGTCTATGTGTATCGCAATGGCATAGAGATCGGTCGCGCGCCCTTTGTGCGCGGCGTGAGCGGGATGCACGTTTACAGCGCCCTCGATGGCGCCGATGCGGAAGGCAGGCGCAAGTGGGTGCGCGTGGATGGCGCACCCGCAGCAAAAGATCCGAGCTTCACCGACCTCGCCACGGGTGCAGGTATTCCTGCCGCCTTCATCGCCAGCGTGCGTAGCGTCGTGCTGCCGGGAACGACAATGGTTCTAACCGACAAACCAGTCAACGGTGACACCCAGAGCAAGCCCGGTTTCAAAATCCTGGGCCTCGGCGAAGTCGCCGCACGCTGACTGTGACTGTTCCCGTGGCCACAACGCCTCATCCTCGATCGACCAAACCCAACGAAACCTATGAAAAACAAGATCTCATTGCTACGTAACGTTAGCGCAGCGGCCCTCATGATGGCCGCCATTCCAGCAGCCCTTGCAGCGACATCCTCGAGCGATTTCACCACCGAACCTGACAAGTCGATGGCGGCTGCGCACGAGTCCTTCCTCAAAGGGGACATGCAGAAGGCCTCCGCTTCCATCGACAAGGCTGCCGCTGGCGTGAAGAAGGAGTCGGACAAAGTCGCGGCAAGCGCCAAAGATGGCGTGAAGAAAGCCGGAGACGACTTGAAAAAACTCGGACAGAGCGTGAAGAGCGGCGCGGTGAAGTCGGATGACGAGCTGAAGAAAACTTTCGCTCAGGTGGACCATGCGCTGGCCAAGGCTTGGCACGCGACCGCGCAGGAGAGCATGAAAGGAGGGAAGGATACCAGCAACGCGCTCAAGAAGGCAGGTGAGAGCCTATCAGGAGCTGCCAAGTGGTCCGGTACCGAACTCAAAAAGGCCGCACAATCATCGTTGAACGCCGCCAAAAAGGTTGGCCAAGGCATCAAAGCGGGCGGCGAAGACGTGAAAAAATGGTTCCAAGACATCGGTAACGGCATCAAAGATGTCGAGCGGAAGCTCTGAGCGCTTCATTACACAACAGCCATCTTCGCCTAATCGTGAATGCCAGGTTTCTCTCTGCCAACTGGATGACATTGATCCTTATTGCGGCATGTCCCACCTTTGCTCTAAAGGCCGACAGTCCGGCCTTCGGGCCTACCGCTCCTGATAAGACTCTGCCGCCCGGCCCCGCTCCAGCCGGTATGGTTTGGATTCCGGGCGGGGAATTCTCGATGGGTAGCGACGGAAAATCCGATGGAGTGTCTTGTTGCTCGCCGGCCACGGTCGCTGACGCGCTCCCGATTCATCGGGTCTACGTCGATGGTTTTTGGATGGATGCGGCAGTTGTGACCAACGCTGAGTTTGAGAATTTTGCAAAGGCCACCGGCTACATCACCATCGCTGAACGCACCCCGACCAAAGAAGAGTTCCCCACGGCCCCGCCGGAAAGTCTCGTGGCTGGGTCGATTGTCTTCACACCCACATCTCGTCCGGTGCCGCTGAGCAATCATTACCGGTGGTGGCGGTATCAGTTCGGTGCGAACTGGCGCCACCCGGAAGGTCCGCAGAGCGACATAAAGGGCAAGGAAAACTATCCGGTGGTGCAAATCGCCTATCCCGACGCGGTCGCCTACGCGAAATGGGCGGGCAAGCGCTTACCAACCGAAGCCGAATGGGAGTTTGCTGCGCGCGGCGGCTTGACCGGAAAGCTCTATCCGTGGGGCGACGAGTTCAAACCGGGCGGAAATTTCATGGCAAACAGCTATCAGGGACAATTCCCGGTTGAGGACAAAGGCGAAGATGAATTTGCCGGTATTGCGCCCGTGAAATCGTTTCCCCCAAATGGCTACGGCCTCTATGACATGGCCGGCAACGTCTGGCAGTGGTGTAGCGATTGGTATCGCCCCGATTATTTTCAAAGCCTTGCTCAGGAGGGCAGCGTCTCGCGAAACCCGCAAGGGCCGGAAAGCCCCTTAGATCCCGCCGAGCCGTCGGAGAAAAAACGCGTCCACAAGGGCGGTTCGTTCCTCTGCAACGAGCAATATTGCACCCGCTATATAGTCGGGACACGCGGCAAAGGCGAGGTGAATACCGGGACCAATCACCTCGGGTTCCGATGCGTGAAAACACCATGACCTGTGCGCGGGGTTCTCGAATCCAGCGCATTTGCATCCCGTGGTGCTGTCTGAAAGACTGTCGTCCCTACATGAACCCAGCCACCATAGCTCTATTCGCTTGCGCTGTTCTCGGGGCCGCCGTGTCGCTGTCTGCCCAAATACCGTCACCATCACCGACACCGGAAGTTTTCGAGCCGCTGCCGACGCTTAATGCGAGCACGATCCTGGAGCCGCAGTATCTCTCGGGTCCAAACTTTAGCGTGCGCGACCCTGTCCCAACTTACTCCGGCTCGAACCAATACACGATAGATTCCG
>DATLIT010000065.1:0-5799 GCA_035539295.1 Terrimicrobiaceae bacterium
TGAACGTTGACGCTTCGGTGAACACTCCGTCTATACCCGCCGGCTTCCAGTATCGGGGGCGCCATTACCACGAGCAGTCCAAAGAAGACACCCAAGCCGGCTCCTGAATCGAAATTTTTCCGCAATCATCATTTCACCTCCGCTGACTCCTCGCGAGGGCTTGCCCGAGAAGAATTCAAGTAAAGTCGCGTTCAACGCCTGCAATCATCGCACGCCGGCCTTTCGTCATGTGCGCCGCTTGTGTGCCGATGAGTTCTTTTTCCATGACCCGTTACGTGCGAGGTTGGGCTGGAGCTATTTGTTCTCGTAGGTATTGTCAAAAAGGATCGAAGCGGCCAGATCGAAAAGGGATCACGCGGATATCTTTATTGCCCTGGGAGCGACGTTAAGGGAAGTTTGCTCTAAGCTAAAACGAGACCGGCGGCGCCAGACGAAATCCCCGATCACCTGCTGGAGCCAGTGGGGGTGGCTAACTTCCAACTGGAGAAATTGAAAAGACATGAAAATCCTTTTTGTGTTTGGCACTACCGCGTTGCTGTTGGCGGGTTCTCTGACCGGGACGCTTCTGGCCGAGCAAAGTGAGGAGGCGCCGAAGGTCGATCCGAAAGCCAGGGAAATCATCGGACGGGCCGTTGACTATCTCGCGAATGCCAAACAATTCCGCGTGACGGACGAAATCTGGCAGGACCTCGAGGTCGATCCGGGCGAGATGGCGCAGTTCAGCAAGGTGGTGGAAGTCCAGCTTCGCAGGCCGGACCGGCTGCGGCTCGACGTGAGCACATCCCGTGCCGAAGAGGAGTTTCTACTATGACGGCGCTTCGCTCACTATGCTTGATCGTGTCACGGGATTCTTCGCGTCCGCCAAGACGCCTGCCACCATTGACGAGACCTTGGAAGCCGCCGAAGAGAAGCTGGGGGTCACGTTTCCTCTCGAGGATCTCTTACTGAGCAGGCCGTTCGGTGACGGAGCATCCAAGGCCATATCCGGGAGTTATTATGGACTCGAACCGATCCTCGGCGCGATGTGTCATCACGTCGGTTTCCGGAGCGAGGCGGTCGATTGGCAGGCGTGGATCGAGGACGGGGCGGTGCCGCTGGTGCGCAAGGCGCTGATCGATTTTAAGACCGAGCCGGGCTCGCCCAGATGGATGGTTCTTCTGAACAAATGGGATCTCGAAACGCCGCTGCCGGATTTCGTGTTCCAGTTCGAGCCGCCGCCCGGGGCGGTCGAGATCGAATTTGTCAAGACTGAGGAAGAGGGAACTGAGGAGTCAGCGGAGGTGAAATGATGATTGCGGCAAAATTTCGATTCAGGAGCCGGCTCGGTGTCTTCTTTGGACTGCTCGTGGTAATGGCGCCCCCGATACTGGAAGCCGGCGGTATAGACGGAGTGTTCACCGAAGCGTCAACGTCCATCACAACGTTGACGTCCATCGCAATGTCAACGTGCATCGCGATGTCGATATCGACATCGATCGACACTGGTTTCGTCCCGGCTTCGGCGTAGGTGTGGCCGCTGGCGCCGTTGCAGGTACCGCTGCGGGAATTGCGATTGGCGCGGCAGTTGCGGCGCCGCCCCGCGGCTATCTGCCTGTCTACTATGGCGGCGTCAACTACGCCTATTATGGAGGCTATTACTATCAGCCCGCTGCGACGGGCTACGTTGTGGTGAAGCCCCCCTTGGGCGCGATCGTTCCAACCCTCCCTCCGGGAGCAACAGCAACCACAGTGAACGGCCAGACATACTTCGTTTACAACGACACTTACTACAAGCCGGTGCTGGTAAATGGAGCGACCGGCTACCAGGTGGTTCAGTTGTGAGCGGTGATTCTTTGAACAGTAGATCAGATTGCCGGGCCAGATTTGCGCGGGAGCCACTTCCGCCTCAACGCGCTTGCGCCTTGGCGCCCCTGCCGAGCAAGGATACTGCTGATCACGTAACCAATTCGGCGCTTACATGAATTCGCTTCTTCCCCGATCGCTTGCGGTCGTGTTCAGCTTGATGACGCCAATCGCGCTGGCGGAGGGCCCGCCCGGCATGGTTTGGGTTCCCGGGGGCGAGTTCGTCATGGGGACGGACGATAAAAAATCCATGCCTAACGAACGCCCGGCTCATCGGGTCTACGTTGACGGATTTTGGATGGACGCCACGATAGTGACGAATGCTGAATTTGCTCAATTCGTCGAGGCAACGGGCTACAAGACGGTCGCCGAGCGCCCCGGTCGATTGGGAAGAGCTCAAAAAACAAGTTCCGCCCGGAACACCGAGGCCGCCGGACGAAATGCTGCAACCAGGCTCCCTGGTCTTCACTCCGCCCGATCACCCCGTTGACCTGCGCGATATGAACAGGTGGTGGACCTGGACCAGCGGTGCCGATTGGCGTCATCCCCAAGGCCCGAACAGCTCGATCGAGGGCAAGGAAAACCTGCCGGTGGTCCATGTGGCGTGGGAGGATGCCGCCGCCTACGCGAAGTGGGCTGAGAAACGGCTTCCCACCGAGGCTGAATGGGAATTTGCCTCCCGCGGAGGAGCGCTAAAGAATACGCGTTTTTGGGTGGGGCGATACCTTCCAGCCGGATGGCAAAAGCATGGCCAATAGCTGGGACGGCGACTTCCCGTATCGGAATACTCGCACCGACGGCTATGTCGGGGTCGCTCCGGTCAAGACGTTTCCCCGAATGGCTATGGCCTCTACGTCATGGCCGGGTACGTCTGGCAATGGACGACCGATTTCTACCGGGCTGACACGCACGCCCTGAATCTCGAGGCCTCCCGAAAGACCGACGGCTGCTGCATGAATCCCATCGGGCCCACCTCGACTTTCGACCCGGGACGTCCGGTCCAGAACAACCCGGAGCGCGTGACCAAGGGCGGGTCATTTCTTTGTAACGCCAGCTATTGCGAAAGCTACCGGCCAACCGCCCGGCGCGGCATGCCACCTGACACCGGAACGGAACACATCGGCTTTCGGTGCGTCAAGGATCCGGTGAAAACGGCCGATTTGCAATCAAAGCCAGGCTCACCCCCCTCGCTGCCCTGAGCCGATCGCTCACCGTCGCGGTGCAGGCCGGGCTCCGCCTCGGCGCGGCGTAGTGCGCGGAATCCAGTTCCAAGTCGGCGATAATTTGGACTGCCGGGAGGCTGGAGCCAGACCGGTCGGGCTCGACCGCTGGGTTGAAGCATCCGCCAGCGGATGCCGTGGTCGAAGGTCTGAAATTCGTTGTCGTGCGATGACATCATGCGTGGTGACATCAAGACATCAAATGGTAGTGTCCTGATGTATGAGAACCACCCTGACCCTCGACCCCGACGTCGCGCGCTCGTTGGAACGAATCCGAAAGCAGCGTGGGGTGAGCTTGAAACAGGCGGTAAACGAGGCCCTCCGCAAGGGCTTGACCGCCGACAAGAGAACGCCGGCGCGACGGAAGCGCTTTGTGACCCGCACGGTTGATCACGGGCGTCCCCTTCTAGGCAGTCTCGATGACATTGCCGCAGTTCTTGCGCACCTCAACGAGGAGTGCACGAAATGATCTTGCTTGACGCAAATGTGCTGATCTATGCCCATTCGTCGTCGATGCCTCACCACCGGGCCGCGCGCGCGTGGCTGGACGGAGTCCTCAACGGCTCCGCGCCCGTCGGAATCCCCTGGCCGAGCCTGCTGGCATTCTTGCGGATCCTATCCAATCCGCGCGCCGTGCCCAAGCCGTCTTCGATCATGGCGCTCTGGCGGCAGGTCAACGACTGGCTCACCGTCGAGAACGTTTGGATCCCGACACCCCATGAACGGCACGCTCAGATTTTCGCTTCGTTGCTGCCGCTGGCCGCGACCCATCTGCTGGTCGAGGATGCGCATCTCGCCGCGCTTGCCATCGAACATAACCTTACTTTGTATTCGACCGATGGCGACTTTGCACGCTTCCCTGGTTTGCGCTGGGAAAACCCGCTCGCGACCGCCTGAACGCAATCCCGTTGCCGCGCGCCAATCCCTGCGCCCATGCGAAGCTTGCGGCGGGTCCACGTGGTCACGACTTGAGTCCTATAGCTTGTCTAATTAGCCTTTGAGCTCATTACCGGCACATGACTCCACTCGTTAACTTTTCACGCATGCTCCATCCATGAAGTACCTTTTTTCGCCACAGCCGTTTCTTCGTCTAACCAGCGCAACGCGTTCGTTGATCCTCGGCGCGTTCTCGCTTTCCCTGTTCGCCACCGCACCGGCAGTGCAAGGGAAAGGTGGGCTTGACTATGCGAATTATGACGTGCCTCTCTATCAGCAGATCGTCAACCGCATCCGAGCCAAAGTCTCAGCCCGGCTCCGAGAAGGTCAGTTGACTCAGGATCGCTTTTTCATCATTCCATTTGCCTATGAGAACGACGGGAACGACCCCGAGCTCTCGCATTCGTTCATGACGGTCATCCGAGTCTTTGCGGAAGGCAAACGCCCCCGGCCTAACTCGGAATTCAAGACCGGCACCTATAAGGGTTGGAATTTCGAAGCGTATAACATCAGTTGGCTCCCGGCGGATTTCATGGAGAACCCTCACCTTTGCGTTTTCGATGGCATGGGCAGCCGACTGTTCGCGAAACGGAATCAATGTCCAATTTCACCGGGAAAAAACTTCACCCTGGAAGATACGATCAAGCTGGCGGTGAAGGCGAAAGTAGCCGTGGCAATGTGGGGACCTTACGAGATCACGCAGGCCGGCTTCGACCGCGGCGTCAAACGCAAGCAATTGCTTGACAGCGGCACGATCAAATATCGCGCCGACGATCGTCTCTATCTAGAGGACAAGATCGCGAGCAATTGTTTCCACGCCATGGCGAACCTTGATGAGCTCTTTCCGAGGGGCGGCGTTTTCGGGACAGGATTCAAAATGTGGGGACTTAACGGCACGAGCCGCGTCCTGATCGAGTATAACGCTCGGGCAAAAGCCCAGGGTCTCCTGATAGAGCAGATCGATGTCAAAGGGGATCGCTACGGGTTTGTCTATGCGCCCGAGCGCAATGCCAAGCGCGGTGTTTATGACCCTTTCAAGACTGCATCAGCCTACCGCAAGTGATGGTGCGTATCGCGATAATATGATCGGCAGCGACGACGAGGGACGAAGGACGAGGAGGAGAGAAGATAAGCGATGAAGATTACAAATAACCTAACGAGTGTAACGTTGTTACTAAGCATTCTCTTCTGCTTGACGGGTCGTGGCCTGGCGGAAAGCTATTCCGCCGAGGAGTTGCAACAGCGCGCGATTCACCGCCGCGCGGTCGAGGCTGTCATCTGGGGCATGCCGGCCGTCAATTATGAGCGCATGCTGCACGCGGCGATCGATAATGGCGCAAAGCTGAACCAGGTCGTCTATTGGTCGCGGCCGGTGAACTGGAAGAACCAGACGCTCACGCCGAACCCGGACACGATTTACCTCAACCCGTTTTATGACACGACCGCCGGCCCGGTGGTGGTGGAAATCCCTCCGGCAGACGCAGACCACGTGATCGTGGGCAGCTTCGACGTGGCTTGGCAGAACGCGCTGGCAGACGTCGGCCCTGCCGGCGCGGACAAGGGAAAGGGCGCCAAGTATCTCATCACGCCGCCAGGGTATAAGGAGAGTGCCCCGGAGGGATACATCGTGCTGCCGTCGGAAACCTATCGAGGCTTTGTGATCCTGCGCTCGAACTTCAAGAGCCGCAGCGATGCCGACGTCGAGTCCGCCGTCGAGCACGGCAAGCGGGTGAAAGTCTATCCGCTGGGCGGCAATCCCGATTCAACGGTGTTCGTGGACGCCTACGACAAGCCGTTCGAC
>DATLIT010000066.1:0-4318 GCA_035539295.1 Terrimicrobiaceae bacterium
GTGTTGGATGACTACGCTCTTGTCACGATCTCGAGTGTCGCTGCTTCGCCTCAGTGGGTCGCCGGTCTCCTTAATCGCCACGTCCGCGGCAAAGCAGTGCGCATCCCAATTTCTAATGATGCCGGCGCGAAAAAGGCGCTGCAGTCGGCGCTCTTTCGCCTATTAGGTTCGCTGGTCTGAACAGCGGCGTACATAGTTCTCCCGCTTAGTTAGACGACCTACATTTGTAGCGAATCGTGTCCGCACGCTCGAAACCTTGATAGTCAGCGCTGCTTTTGTTTGCGTGCACGGTTCCTGGGGCGCTCCCCAGGCTGCTGCATGACGCCGCGCCTTTGGCGCTAGATATCCGGGCAGCTGCGACGAGAAGAACGCTCCGACCGCAAACGTGTTGTTTGCTTCGGGAGCGCACGCGTCCTCGCGTGCCGTTTCCAGCGTCCCGCTGGGAAACCGCCCCTGTTTGGCGAGACTTCCCGCGGTCGGCCGACCGCCCTGCAGATGCGATTCTTTAGCCACGCTACAGGGCCAGGAGCGAGCTTAGTTGCCGGTGCGGTCGCTGCCGAGCTGCTTCACGAGCTTATTGTAGATGCCTAAGATGAGAAAGGTGGGCGCCCACTGCCCGACAAACAAAGAGCGATGGTCATCGCCTAGCAGCTTCATCGTTAGAGATACTAAGATCGATCCCAGGGCAGCCCAGAGGAAAAGGTCAGAGGGTAGCTTGGCGGTTTGTTGCTCCAGAGCGCGGGCGACTGGACCTTCGGAATGTTGGATGGCTTCTCTCATGGTGATTCAATTCGAACGCCAACTAATCCGGGCGATTGCCTCTATAGTTGCTGTTCATAGGATATCTACGCCGAGGCTGGCCCCTTGGATGCACGGGACCGCGCTGGCGTATTAGATTGAATTTGCCAGCGTGCGATTGCTCTCTTCGGTGTGATGAACTCCGGCACCCAGGCGGAAGACCAACTTCCCTCCGAGCCATCCGCCGAAAGGCGGCGATAAACAGTCCGATAACGGCTACGGAAAGTTGCAAACGGACTCGGACGGCTCGGATCTCCGAAACGTAAGAGTGGCTCGACAAGCTCGGACTGAATAAACTATTTGTCTCTTTGGCTGCGCTGGCTGATGGGCCGCGACGGCAATCCCAATTTTGCGCCTGAAATGCCGCTGCCACCGGGATAGATTGAAACCGTGATCGATCTGCCGAGTCCACGTGCGACCCTCGTAGGATGCATGTGGCTGCCGCGCATCATCGCGAAGGCGAGATTAGTTGAAAGCGATGCCCTGCCTTCCGAGTATGCAGACCGCTTTTGTCATCCCACCGGCGTCGATGCCCAGTTTTTGCGATTCTTCGAACTTCAAAAAGAGGACGTTCTCAGAGCGTCCCGGGGAACAGATAAGCAGGTCGCTGTATGGTTCGGGGCGTTGACGGCTCGGCGTCGCTCCCGTGTTTCCCAGTGGAACGACTTCGCGCAAAATCTGGGTCGCCCCGGCTTCCCCATGGCCGACCGTCTGCCAATCGCCCTCGCCACGACCTACAAGCACTTGGAGCCCTCAAAATTCAGTTCCGTGTTCGAGGTCATCGAAGCCGATGAAGGTGGGGCGACAACAAAGCGTGAGATGTCCTAAAGAACACCCGGCGGCCGCTCCCCCAGACACATCCAGCGTGCGCGATCCGCAGAATGTTGTCGGCGCGCTTGGTTACTCACCGCGGTCAGCCCGACAGAGGGAAGTGGCATAGGTTCCCACCGGACTGATTCCGCCAAACCGTCTTCACCTATATAGCCGGGATAGTAGGAAGCTAGGTCGAATATCCTGATACGTGATTCAGGACCTGCTCCGACTTTCGGTCTGCCGGGATGTCTTTACCCTGAATTATCTTGAACGCTACATGGCAGAGCAAGATCGTGGTCTGTAGCGGGTATCTCGAGTTGGGAATGCTCGACGAAGCGGCTTGCACACTTGATGAGATTGACCCAGCCGACAAGCGAAGAAGAGAGGTTCTCCACGCACAGCTCGAGCTCGCCATCGCCGGCGAGCAGTGGAACAGTGCCGTGACGACGGCGGCGTCACTGGTTCGATCGCACCCGGAAGATCCTGCCGGATGGTTGGTCCTGGCCAGAGCGATAACGAAAACCGCCAACGCAGAATATGCGGAAGCGGTCTTGACCAAAGCGTGCAAATGGCATCCAGAGATCGCGCTGCTCATCCTAGATGTTGCGCGGGAAGCAACCGCTCTTGGTTGTCTGAAGGAGGCAAAAATCTGGCTGAAATGCGCCATCCATCTGGAAGCAAGCGTGCGTAGTTCGGCTTTGCGCGACTTGCGGCTCAAGCCACTCTGGAAGTGGATCGAAGCCACCTCGTGAGTGCCTCGAGCGCTGTTAACGAATCAGGTCTGACAAATATCTGAGTTTCGCCTCAGGCATTTTCCTACCCGCGCACAGCAGCTAGTCGCGCGATTCCCTCGAAAATACACATACTATGGGATATTTGCTGACAAATTCGAAACACTGCGGGACCTCTACGTAAATGAGCTTCGCGACCTGCACAGCGCGGAGCTCCAGCTGATCACCGCCATTCCGAAGATGGCCGAAGCAGCTAGCTCGTCGCAACTCAAGAACGCCTTAACAACTCACCTCGAACAGACTCGAGGGCACGTCCGCAGGTTGGAGCAGATCTTCAATGCCCTCGGTGAGAAACCGAGCGGAAAGACTTGTGAAGCCATGGAAGGCCTGATCGCCGAAGGTGAAGGCTACGTTAAAGCCTCCGGCGACGATAGCGTCAGGGATGCGGGGCTAATCGGCGCCGCCCAGCGCGTCGAACACTATGAAATGGCCGGCTATGGGACCGCCCGGAGCTTAGCTAACCGACTCGGCGAGAAAAACGCCGTTGAGCTGCTGCAGACAACATTGGAAGAGGAAGGAGACGCCGATCATAAGCTTTCTGAGATCGCGGAAGGAGAAGTCAACATCGCTGCCTCCAGTTCGAGGGCGGCGTGATGCACAATTTCTGACGACATTACTTTGCCATTGGAAGTGTCGCCAGAAAAACGAAGGTCGGCGCGGGCAAAGCCGCGCCGACCGGAACTTTTTCTACCCTAGCCGCGGACTGCCTGTCCTCGAGGAGTTGTTCGGGCGGTGACGTCACTGCTGCCCGAGGACCGCTCAGTCTTACCGCTCCGAAACCAAAATGACGTCGCCCAAGTTATTTCGCTTCATGATATCCCGGCAGATATCGGCGACTTCGTTATTTTGAACCTGAACAGCCACGAGGTAGCCTCCAGCTTTGAGCCGTTCTTCATAAACCCTGGCTTCGCTCTCTGGGATGCCAAGGCCGACGAGAGCGCCAACAACTCCTCCGGCAGCGGCTCGCGCCGCGGTCCCTCCAAGCGCGGCCATAATGGGACCTGCTGCGATCAAAGGACCAAATCCCGGGAGGGCGAGTGCGCCGATACCAGCGAGCAACCCTAGAGTGCCTCCAAGGACGCCACCGGTGACGGCTCCGGCACCGGCAGCTTCCGGAGCCTTGGTCGTTTTGACCGCCCCGAGCTCTGGCTGAGTCTCCGAGTCGGGCATGAGGACCGAAATCTCGGTCACCGCGATGAGCGCATCTTCCTGAAGTTCGTCTATCGTTCGTTCCACTTGAAGGCTCGTCTTCGCGATTCCGACAATTGATTTAGCCATATGAAATAGAGATTGCTTGGTGGCTTTGGACCTTTCGGCCTCCAGCAGATTCGCCCCTTGCCTCACGCCTATACAGACATGGTTCGACACCCTTCGCGAGGTGGTCGTGACCCGAGGGATGTTTCAGGGATCCCACCTAGAGGTGGATAATTCCACCAATGGGCCGCATGGGTCCTCGGGCCATTTCGATCAGGCGTCCACGGAACCTACAGGCGCTTGGCACAAGCGCCTCACCAAGCCGTCCACATTCACTGTCGAGACGCGCCAGCGAGCGCGGCGCGCTGCTCCAACGGCTCGCCGCGGACGACAACACCGACTGTGAGGCTTTTCGCAAAGTCGTTAAGGAACCGCTTTTTTTTCGAACAGGAGCCCTAAGTTCTCCGAGACTTCGTCGATGACATCACCCCAGCGATGACGCCGTTGGAAAACGCACATTTTCGGTTACCATGGCGAATCAGCGCCCCTTCAATCCATCGCCAATCGGCGGCGACTTCGGGAGTAGACAAACGGGCACGCGCAAACTGCCGGCTAAGTGTGCCGCCATGGTGCCCACGCTAATCACAACATCGATCTGCCAGAGCGGAAGAAACAACAGCTATCGGATGCGCAGTCGGAGCACCTTCCCCGGTGGGTTCGAA
>DATLIT010000067.1:0-3236 GCA_035539295.1 Terrimicrobiaceae bacterium
AACGCTTTCGAGCTTCTCAAGCGGCAATGCCGAGTGCTGATGTTGAGACATGACCCCGGCCGCAGTACCTCGAAATGGCACCTGACCGGTCAGCATTTGCCAGAGCGAAACTCCCAGCGAGTAAAGATCCGAACGGATGTCCACCTCTCCTCCCAGAATTTGCTCGGGACTGGCGAACTCTGGGGTTCCCGCAAAAGCTCCGCTCGAGGAGATCGTGGTTTGAGCACCGGATTCATCGGCTACTTTCGCTAAGCCAAGATCGATGATCTTCGCGGTCACGGATCCCTCTTCCTCAAAGCTCACCATAATATTGCTTGGCTTGATATCCCGGTGAACCAGGCTCTTCTTGTGCACCGCTGCCAATCCCGATGCGACTTGCCTGGTAATCTCCAGGGCGAGCTTCGCGTCAAGTCGTCCCGAGCGTTTGGTGAGACTGTCGAGCGTTTCTCCCTCGACAAACTCCATCGCATAGAAGTAAGCGCTTCCCTTTCTCCCAAGATGGAAGACGGAGGCGACGTTAGGATGACGCACACTCGCCGCCGCGCGCGCTTCCCGCAAAAATCTGACCTGAGCGGTCTCGTCACCAAGATATTTTTCGCTAATGACCTTTAAGGTGACGGGACAATGAAGATCGACGTCTACTGCCTTGTAGGTGATGCCCATCGCACCGCGGCCTAACTCAAGTGGTCGGCCATCCTCGCCGAGGGTTACTTCATAGTGCTCAAAGCGCCGCGTGGCGTGACCTGGTGTTGGCTCAACCGTCTTCTCACAAACGGATTCGTCAGACTCAACCGTCTTCTCCCGAGCCCCGCGCAGCAGACAAACGGGACAAGATTCATTCTCCGCGGTAGCGGAGAACCTTGCTCCGCAAGTCGGGCAACAACGGACTTCTCGTGCCACTTTCTCCGTCGCGTCCGTCCGATCTGGAGACCCTTGAGAATCGGTAGTCACGGCATCACCCATCCTTCAACGGCCACGAGAGCTTCGCAGAGCTCATGAATCTCGGCATCGACGTCGTGAGGATCTGAGACTGTGCGCTCAATCTCCTCGCGCACCAGCAATGCGAATTCCTTGCGCAAGCGATGAATCATCGTCTTTACCGCACCGACGCTGACCTGGAGCGCGGCGGCGGCTTCGTCGTATGAGGGCGCAGCTTTGCTATTGGCAACATCTAAGAAAGGCTTAAGCACATCGAGAATGCCGGACTTTTTTTTGGTCGCGTACTCTTGGCGCAGGCGATTCATCGCCTCGCTTAGTAACGCTGCGGCCCAGCGGGCGGCAAACACCTTCTCAGGAGTGAGCGTATCGACCGCTTCGAGCCTGTAGCGGTTCTCGGCATCCTGGAGATCGAGAGAGACAAACTCCACTCCTCCGCCTCGCTTAAGGCAGCGAGCCCGCTCCGCTGCGGTCAAAAGATAGTTTTGTAATGACCCGAGCAAGAACGACCGGAACTTGCCTCTGAGCGGATCGGCGCGTCCGAGCGTTTTGTGCTCGAGTAAATGCAGGAAAAACCCTTGCGTCAGATCCTGGGCTTCTTCTGGAGCGTAACCGCGGCGTCGCACATACGCATACAGCGGATACCAGTAGATTCTGCAGAGCTCGCTAAGCGCCGCCTGAAATCCAGGAACGTGGCTCTGCGCGGAGAGCAACACCATACTCCACTGAGTCGTATGAAATCGGTATTGGTCGTCGCCCAACGAGCTATGGTCCGCCTTCAATTTTGGCCTCCCAAGGCGCTAGTTACCACGTTCATCTGAAATTCGGAAGCTCAACCTTTCCGTGGGGCTTCTTAAAGGCGGAAAATCGTTCACGGTCGTGAGGCTCTCCGAATTTCTTAAAAGTTCCTGAAACTCCGAGGGGCGCAATCCGTGAGTACTTAAGTGAACCGCGATTGGCCGTTCCGGCTGCGTTCAAAAACCGAAAAATCATGAACATGTTTCAACCTATATTCGACGTTAGGGATCTCAGAGGAGGCATCTCTGCGCTCGCCATCACGAGTGAACCGATCTTCGACATAGCACACTTGGCGCACGTCGAACTACTGACGCCCGACCTGGAGGGAACGCTCTGTTTCTTCAAGAATCTGCTCGGGTTGGAACAAACCGAGCGGTCGGGTCGTTCCGCCTACCTGCGCGGCTATGAAGAGCCCTATCATCATTCTCTTAAGATTACCGCGGCTCCGAGCGCGGGACTCGGGCATATTGCGTGGCGCGTCCGGACGCCACAGGCGCTGGAGAGGCGGGTCAGAGCCATCGAGGCAACCGGGCTCGGGAGAGGCTGGAGCCAGGGCGACCTCGGACATGGCCGCGCCTACCAGTTTGAAACCCCAGAAGGCCATCGCATGGAGCTATTCTGGGAGGTCGACTACTGCACCACGCCCGTTGGGAAGGAGACGCTCTTGCGCAATCGTCCGCAGAAGCGTCCCGCGAGCGGGGTCCCAGTTCGCCGGATCGACCACGTCAACCTGTTCGCCGCCAACCGAGAAGGCGTTCGCGACTTCCTGGTGGATCTCCTCGGATTTCGGGAACGTGAACGGGTCGTCGAGGAGGATGGATCGATTCTGGCGAGCTTTTTGAGCGTTACCAATCTCTCCCACGATATCGCCATGGTGCCCGAGGCGACAAAGATGCGTGGACGACTCCACCACGTCTGCTTCCACTACACCTCGGTCCAGCACATCTTTGATGCTGCGGAACTCGCCAAGGAGGCCGGCCTGAAGGTAGAATTCGGACCCGGCCGGCATGGCATTGGTGGAGCAACGTTCGTCTACATGCTGGAGCCAGGTGGTAATCGCATCGAGCTGATGGGAGACCCCGGCTACATGATTTTCGATCCGGCTTGGAGAACCGTGGTCTGGAAAGCATCCGAGTTCCCAGATGCAGCGGCCTGGACTGGTTCGCCGCCGCCTGACTCTTTTCTTACTTACGGGACTCCACTCGCGGAAGAGCGAGAGGCTGTTCCGGCAGCGGAGCCATTAGTGCAGGCATGATCACATGGTTCGACATCGTAGCCACCCTCTCCACGGTTCGAGGGGCTTGTAGCGACAATCTTCTCACCGTCGAAGACTCTGTCGGTGGTGGGCCCATCGAGGCGCGCCCTGACGGGAACGCTGCCGCTACAACCGCGACGATGTGCAGCGGCCCGGCCCGCGCAGGCACGCTCTGTACCCGCGCAGGCAACGAACCCTCTGGTGCAGGCATGAACACCGGCTGCCACGTTGCAGCGACGATGTCCCC
>DATLIT010000068.1:0-5427 GCA_035539295.1 Terrimicrobiaceae bacterium
CTCCAGGGGTCTCTCAAGCCAAAACACCCGAACCAGGCTGGGAAGTGCCATCTAGCGGAGTTGTTTGTTCCTACCGCAAAGCCCATATTCTTCTTGAATGAACATTGCAGTGTTGGGATTGGGAATCATAGGAAGTGCCTGGGCACAAAACCTGATCGCAGATGGTCACTCGGTGCGCTGTTGGAATCGGACGCCCAAGGATCTTCCGAACTTCCATCCTTCGATCCGCGACGCCGTGGAGAAAGCCCAAGCGATCTTCGTTGTTGTCTCCGATCCGCCCGCGGTGCAGTCAGTCCTTGATCAAATCGCTCCGGTGCTTGGACCGGGCCAGATCGTCGTCCAATCCAGCACAATCTCGGCGCACTGGACGTTAGAATTCGCAGCCATGGTTCAGCAGACTGGGGCCTCGTTTCTGGAGGCGCCCTTTACCGGAAGCAAGGTCGCCGCCGAGCAACGCCAGACGGTTTATTATCTAGGCGGCGACGCAGAGCTGATCGAAAGGATGCGTCCGGTCCTCGAGCCGATCTCCAGCGCGATCCTGCATATCGGTGCGCTGGGCAGTGCGTCATCCCTCAAGCTCGCGATGAACTTGCACATCGCCGGCATCGGCCAGATCCTGTGCGAAAGCCTCACGCTATGCCGGGCGTGCGGCATTGCCGATGAGATTTATTTTGAGGCCTTGGCGCGCAACGTAGCTCACTCCGGGCTTGCCGACCTCAAGCAACCAAAGTTACGCGAGCGTGACTACTCCGCGCAGTTCGCCCTCAAGCACATGGATAAAGATCTGCGCCTGGCCCTGGAAACGGCCGCCGATCTTTCGCTCCCGCTCGAGCAAACAAAGCAGCTTAAGGCAATTTATGATCAAGGAATGGACGCCGGTTGGAAGGATGACGATTTCATCGGCCTCGTTCGTCTGCTTGAAAAATCCTGAATGACGAGCGCGAACGCAAAAACCGCCTCGGGTGCAATGTTTTTGGTGATCTCCTGACCCCGTGTTGAAACGGAGCGAAAATCTATTTACAAGGAATGGCGAAACCAATCACGGACTCTTGTCGAGACCTGGTTGGGGCTAGAAGGCTGCCGGCGAAGTTCGCGCATGGTCAAAGCATTTTCCGAATTAAGCGAAAGGGAGATTTTAGCTTTGGCTATTTCCCTCGAGGAGGACGACGCCCGCATTTACGGTGACTATGGCGACCGGTTGAAAGCGGATTATCCGGAGACCGCAAAAATGCTCACCACCATGCGGGACGAAGAGCTGGCGCATGCACAAAGACTCATGGATGTCTTCCAGGCGCAATTTGGAAAGCACATTCCTTTTATCCAACGGCAGGACATCAAGGGTTTCCTTCGCCGGAAGCCTCTTTGGCTGGCAAAAGTGCTGACCATTCAGCAGGTGCGCAAGGAGGTCGAGGTAATGGAACTCGAGGCGATGCGCTTTTACCAAACTGCCGCCAAGCGAACAACCAATGTCTCTATACGAAAGCTGCTCGATGGATTGGCCCATGCAGAGGAAGTCCACGAAGACCTCGCGAGCAAACTCAATAGGGAACTGGAAGCGTCCGGGGCGAAGAAAGAAGAGGATCAAACATCTCGGCGGCTATTCATTCTTCAGGTCGTTCAACCGGGTCTTGCGGGACTCATGGATGGATCCGTCTCTACCCTCGCTCCGGTCTTCGCGGCTGCCTTTGCCACGCGGAACAGTTGGGATGCCTTCCTGGTCGGCATGGCCGCTTCGATCGGCGCTGGCATTAGCATGGGTTTTGCCGAAGCACTTTCCGACGACGGCGTCATCAGCGGACGCGGACGCCCTGTCATTCGGGGAATAGTTTGCGGGCTCATGACGACAATGGGTGGTATTGGCCATACGCTGCCCTTTCTCATCGAAAACTTTCAAATCGCGATGCTGGTCGCTGTCGTGGTTGTGGCTCTGGAGCTCGCAGCCATCTCATGGATCCGCCATAAATACATGGACACGCCTTTGCTGGCCGCAGCCTTCCAGGTGGTTGTGGGTGGAGTCCTGGTCTTTCTGACAGGCATCCTGATCGGCTCAGCCTAGTCCGCGGCTGGACACAGCCGCGCGCAGGCCTGTGGGGAGCGTCTTGCGGCCCGGGTAGCGGTAGGGAACGCTTATGGGTGAGGCTAGGTTCTAAATCGTCGTGGTGAGTCGGATAGCGTCAAAAGGTTAGGAGTGCTTACGAGCCACGTGATGTCACGTCGGATCGACCAAAACAAAACTCCCGATCCCTTCCGGGCGAAGTTATCGAAAGCTTCCTGAAAGTCGGTATTCCTATCGTCTTGCTATTCTCGATTTCGCTGAAGCGGCGATACCAGCACAAACGACCCAAGATTCAGCCTTCGTCGAGGCCGGTAATCGTCGCAGGCCGATTGCTTCTGCAATTTCTCGGGCTCGGAGTTACACGGAAGGGTGACTTAACGCTTATCCCGAGTCGTGAGTATCACACCGACAATGGCTTCACTGATGAGGTAAAGGTCATCGACATAGGTCGTCGCTTTGTGGATATCGCTACCCTTGACGCGGAGACCGCTGACGCGCTCGCGCACTTTCATAATGGTGCTTCGAAGGCATCTGCACATTTTACTTGGGATTCAGGGCATCGACTCGATTTCGACAATCTCAGACAGTGTATCCCGATTATTCGCACCCTTGTGCTCACTCACCTTCCCTCACATTCGAACGGCGTCTGACCATGCAGCGGAAACACTCCGGCGTCCCGCAACGGGCAGGGGCTGCATTTTGCGTGGATTTTGAGAATAGTATCCCAGTTTGATAGATCAGGTGCAAATTCAGGCATTCGGGAATCTTTGAGACTTAGCCATTTTGCCGGATTTGAGTCCGAGCGACGGCATGATGCCGTGGGAGTAGCACGAACTCAATCGGATTGCAGCTTCGTTCCAATAGGATCATTAGCCGGACGTAACATGAGGAGGGCATGCGACAGGCTCGGGGCCTTTGGCTGTACGAGGGAGCAGATAAATGAAATCAAAACAACTTCCGGATGATCTTTGCGACTGGCTCAAAGCCCAAACACTCGTGATAGGCGCGGTGACCTCGCTCGAGCCCTCATCACGGGAGCCTGTTCACAGAGCCACCGCGCAAGGGGAGGAAACCGTATCGGCAGCCATTTACAAAGTCCGATGGCACCCGCAAATGGATCAAGCTCGTGGAATCGGCGGTCCGAGGCCTGCTCTGCCTAGCGATGTCGAAGAACCATTAACCGCTGCGCAGCGTCTCGACTTGTTCAGAAGCGCCACTCGGGCAAGGCAAGCGAGGTTCTTGTCGCACGCTAGAGGATGGCGCCATCTTCCCTTTCCGGCTGGGTTCCAGCACCCCGTGAACTTTCAGGCAGCTCTTGAGAGCACGTCGAGGACGTTGCGGAAGGCGTAGCGCCTGCATAGATTGATGGCGACGGAAGCACCGGCCGGACGCCGACATTTGCCAGATGCCAAGAGTGAAAGAGGTGGGCGCAGATTTTCCAGACCAGAGCGACGCGCTTCGCGCCAGCGAACGGCGCTTGCAGGATATTCTGGATAACACCACGGCCGTCATCTTCGTCAAGGATCTCGAACTTCGATACATATTGGTTAACCACGAGTACGAGCGTCGATTTCGTGTTCAGCGTGACCAAATCCGCGGCAAGACCGACTTTGACATTTATCCCCATGACGTTGCCGAAACGCTCCGGACCAACGACCGTAATGTGATCGAAACGGGCACGCCGGTTCAATTCGAGGAAACTGTGCCGACGCCGGAGGGCGAGCGACATTACGTCGTCGTTAAGTTTCTATTGTGGGACCGAATGGAGGAACCGTATGCGGTTTGTGGCATCGCGACAGACATTACGGCCTTGAAGCGCGCCGCAGATTTGCAAGTGAGGCGGGCGCGGCAAGCCGCGCTGCGCGCAGATGTGCATGCAGCATTCTCCAGCGGGAACGAAAACGCTTTGCCAGCCGTCCTCCAGCGTAGCGCTGAGGCCGTCGTGCGCCACGTCGACGCAGCTTTCGCCCGTATTTGGACGCTCAACGACCAACAGGATCTGCTGGAGCTGCAGGCCAGTGCAGGTCTTTACACCCGTCTGGACGGCGAACACGCCCGCGTTCCCGTTGGCAAGTTTAAGATTGGCCGCATCGCACAGGAGCGCCGACCCCACCTGACAAACGACGTTCTGAACGACCCTTGCGTAAGTAATCCCGAGTGGGCGAAAGAGCAGAAGATGGTTTCCTTTGCCGGCTATCCCCTCGTCGTCGAAGGACGTCTGATTGGTGTCCTGGCGATGTTCGCGCGCAAGTTCTTGTGTCCGGACACTCTCGAGGCGCTTGAAGTCGTGGCTGACACGGTGGCGGAGGGCATCGAGCGCAAGCGGGCAGAGGAGAAACTCGCCCGACTGAACCGGACATTGCGGACGGTTAATGAGTGCAACAAGGCCCTCGTCCGAGCGACGGAAGAATACGAGCTGCTGCGTTCCGTCTGCCGAATCCTCGTCGATGTCGGCGGCCTGCGTATGGCGTGGGTCGGCTACCGCGAATCTGACGAAGACAAAACCGTCCGTCCGGTTGCGCATGCGGGATATGAGGCTGGATACCTCGATCTGATTCATATTACCTGGGCGGATACCGAGGCGGGTCGCGGCCCCATGGGCGCCGCCGTCCGCACCGGGACGACATCCTGGACGAGGAACATTCTCACCGATCCGAATATGGCTTCGTGGCGGGCCGAGGCGCTCTCGCGTGGCTTCGCGTCTGCGGTTTCACTTCCTCTGATGTGTCACGGCGAGGCCTTCGGTGCGCTCGCTCTCTATGCCGACGAGCCGGATGTCTTTACAGAGACGACGGTGGAACAATACGCGGATTTAGCCAACAACCTGGCGTATGGGGTCATCGCCCTCCACACACGCGAAGAGCGCAGACGGGCCGAAAGCGAAGTGCGTCAGCTCAACGCGTCGCTCGAGAAGCGAGTGGATGAACGGACCATCGAACTCGTGCGCTCGAACGAACAACTCAAGCGCGCGGAGGAGCAGTTGCGCCAACACGGCGAGCAGGTAGAGATACACCGCGATGTGCTGCTGGAACTGGCACACTCCGACAAATCGGATTTTGGAAAAGCGATTCAGAAAGTCTGTTCACTATCGGCGGTGACACTTGATGTGGCGCGTGTGAGTTATTGGTCGTTTCGGGAGAATGACTCCGCGATTGCATGTGAATTGCTTTATCTACGCGACTCGGGAGGCGTTGATGAACAGTTTACGGCTGCCCGGCTCGTCGCCTCGGACTGTCCGGCATATTTTGCTGCGCTCGCTTCAAAGCGCCCCATCGTTGCGGATGACGTGCTAACCAATCCGGCCACCAGTGGCTTGGCGGAGACTTATCTCAAACCCCTTGGCATTTCTTCGATGCTCGACGCACCTGTTT
>DATLIT010000069.1:0-4639 GCA_035539295.1 Terrimicrobiaceae bacterium
TCACTAGAGGCCACGTCAATGCAGGTCGCCCTTGCCTGGCTTCTTCAACGCTCGCCGAACATTCTGCTGATCCCCGGCACATCCTCCGTCCAGCATCTCCGCGAAAATCTCAACGCGGCAACACTGCACCTTTCTCCCGAAATGATCGCCGACCTTGACTCAATCGGCGGAGGTCCGGAGTAGTGATAATGACGTGGACGTTTCTCCGTCAGCGACGATGTGCTCGGTGACACGGCTATCGAGGGTTGCACCAAACGCTCCTTGATGCGCCGCTTGAGATTGGTAATCGAGTCCACAGACACAGAGCCTGCTTGTTCGCATTGCAAATATGCGGGGAGGCAAATTCCCTCACGCCAGCTTCCGACACGATCGATGGTTGAGACGGTTTACGATTGTCAGCGCACATAGATTGATCAATCTTGTCCTCGCCTTGAGGACCTCGAAAACGAGTTCTGCATCGCGATGGTTTTGATCATGTTGTTCCTCGCTGCTGGGCTGGCCTTCGTTCTTGACCAGGCGAGCAAGAAACTCGCTCTCGCCCGAGTCAAAGGGGAGGCGCGCGCTCCCGCAGGATCAGGACCGCGGATTCGGCTTGTCCGCAACGCCGCGATCGGCCTCGGCCTGATACGCAGTCGAACGGCGCTTGTCTTGCTCTGGGCCGTCGCCGGCGTCGGACGATTCTTTTGATCCTGCGCGCACCATCCTTTCAGTCATATGCAGCTCAACTAGGGCTCGGCGCTGCCATCGGCGGCGCCACCGGCAATCTCCTGGATATATTGCGACGAGGAGCTGTCGTGGACTTTATCGACCTTCGAATCTGGCCTGTGTTTAATGTCGCGGACGCGCTTATCTTCGTCGGAGTGTTTGTTGCACTTTGCTCCATTTGGTAATGATGGGTAGGCAGAGCTGCGGGCAAAGCGCACTGATGATAGCGGGAAAAAACGTGAGCTTGTTTCTCCTTGACCTGTCTGCTCCTGCGAATCCATAAGTGCTCGTCATGGCGCATAGCGCCATGCTGTATATCGGAGTTATCTCCGGAATCATCGTCAGCAACTACTTTGCTAACCTGGCTGGATTGAACTCGGGGCGCGTTTTCATCGCCACACTGCGTTCACGGGCTGTCAATTGATCTGGCCAGTAGAACTCCCCCCGCCACTTTAGTTCCGGTTCCGGTGACACTAACAATCGCAAGTAGTTGTGGTTGCGCAGCTCCATGTGCAATGTGTCCAGTACTTATGTCGCGATGATTTATCTTCGCAGACATCACCGATCCGCAGAGCATACCCAAAGAGCTGGAGGCAATGTCCGCCGCTGACCGTGCCGGTCGTCCCTTTCACGAAGGGAAAAGGGACTCGGGCGTCTCCCGCCACTTAGGCGGTCTCATTTAGAAAGACGATCCCGCTCTCGGTTGGCCTGCGAGTGAGGAAATGAGGGTGGAGAATTGGGCGGTCGAGCGTAGGCTCGTGGACTGAGCCTCCTTGCTACTCCGGCATCGGGAAGTGGAGGCCGTGCTCCTCGACTACGGCTGCCGTCCGCTCGAGGTCGAAGTAGTGCCCGTAGCGTTCGCCAAGCGCAATGATCTTCTCCGGGGAAAAGTCCGGCTGCGCGACCAGCTCGGCCAGCTCGTCGAAGAAGTGCTCGAACCCCGACGGGCTGATGATCTCGAGGATCCTGCACGGCGTGTCGCCGGCTTTCCAGAACGTGTGCCACTGGTTGCGCGGCTTGAAGACGAAGTCCCCCTCGTTCGCGTAGACGACCTTGTCGCCGAGCAGCGCGCCCATGCGCCCCTCGAGCACGTATGAGTACTCGTCCTCGCGCTCGTGGATGTGGACTGGCGCGGCCAGCGTGTTTGGCGCGATCGGGGACTCGACCAGCGAGAAGCCCCCGCCGGTCTCCTCGCCCCACGCCATGAAGCGGACGCCGACGGACATCAGCTTCACGAATTTGCCGTCCTTGGGCCCGATCTTCCGCGGTCCTTGGGTGTGGTCGTAGAGCTTCAGCTCGATTGCGGGCGTGATGGACATCTGCGTTCCTCCTCTTCCTTCGCCTACTAAGGATCCACCCAATCTGTCAATATTCGGTGCAGCGATACCAGATACTTACAGTGGTGCGCGATACAGGGTTCGAACTCTGTTCCATCGGTTGATAATCAGGAACCTGCGAAGCAAGACTCACGAGGAGCCTCACAAAACCTTTCGGCCCTAGACCCGGATCTGCAGACGCTTATTGCGGCCTGGGCAAGCTACCTTCCGCGCTGAAGTCTGCGCTGCTAGCGATTGTATCCTCACAACGCGAGGCCAAAGGGCTATCGTTCGAAACTCGACAGATGAGTTGCTGGCGCTGCTGAGTCTGATCTGATCCGCAAAAGGAGGACGTGAACATTAGTGAAGCTCTGGTGTAATTCAATTATTGCTGACCCCAGGCTGACTCCAAGATCGCCCAAGGGCCTTTGGCTCCCGAGAACAGGTTTTCTTCTCAAACTGTGTCTCTACGCTCTCCACGAAGCGGCAAATTCAAATTCGTCGGCTACGAGGTGAAGCAGAACTCGGCTATGTAGTTGTTAGTACGCGGCCATCGATAGTCAACCTGGGATCGATCCAAACGCCTCCGTCCCGACTCGACTTCACCGCGGCATCCACGAACGCTATGCCAATAGCGCCATCCTCGACCGTGGCGCATTCGACAGAGACCTCACAGCGCTTACCGAGAATCTTCGCTTCGAGAGCCAGGGAGGCCTCCGAGTAGATATTGGCGAAGGCCTCCAAGTAACCTTCAGGATGGCCCTTGGGGATGCGAGTCATTCTGTGTGCTTCTGGTAAAAGGTTGGCGTCACCCCGCGCAAGTATCTGGACGGGTTGACCGAAGACAGCATAGCGAAGGTGATCCGCGTCTTCTTGGCGCCACTCCAGGCCGGCCTTTTCGCCGTACACGCGAATACGTATGCCGCATTCGTTCCCGGGGGCTACCTGAGTGAAGATCATGGTGCCCTCCGCCCCATTGGCAAATTTCAAGAGCAAGTGTCCGTTGTCATCGAGCCGACGCCCTGGAACGAAGGTGCGCAGTGAAGCCAACAGCGAGGTCACTTCTTGGCACGAGACGAAGCGCGCAAGGTGATAGGCGTGAGTTCCGATATCCGAAACGGCGCCGCCAGGCCCAGATCGTGACGGGTCCGTCCGCCAGGACGCATGCCTGTCGCCCGCCAAATCAATCGGATCCGTCAACCAGTCCATGACAAATTCCACATGGACCAGGCGCACCTCGCCCAATACGTTGGCACCCACCATGGCGCGGGCCTGGCGAATCATGGGGTAAGCTGCAAAGCCGTGGGTCACGAAAAAGCAAAGCCCGGTCTCGTCGACTAACCGCAGCAGATCAATCGCATCTCCGATATGGGTTGTCAGCGGCTTGTCGCAAATAACGTGGATACCCGCCTCCAAAAAGGTCTTAGCTATATCGAAGTGGGTGTGGTTCGGCGTCGTGATCGCAACGACATCGATTTTGTCTCCACGCGTCGATTCCGTCCTCGCCATTTCAATGTAATCGGAATAGGTTCGATCTGGCGGCAACATCCAATCTGCGCCGGCCGTCTTGGCTTTGTCGGGGTTGGAAGAGAGAGCTCCCGCGACCAGTTCGTAGCGATTGTCCATACGTGCGGAGAGGGCGTGAACTGGGCCGATGAACCCTCCGCCTCCGCCTCCGACAATGCCAAGTCGCAGTCGGCGTTCGAGACGGGGAAATTTATCTGAAACTGTGTAAGCGGTTTTCTGTTGGGTCATGTCATCTTTATTATCGTTAGTTAGCCCCAAGCTTTGAAGAGTTTTGCTAGAGGTAAGAAACTTAGGCATTCATACTGAAATCCGTGGAACATGTAGACTCAGAATGCGTTGAGAATAAGGACGTTATTATTGTAGTTCGTAGGAGCGCCAATGAATGAGGAATGGCGCCTGGTTGCATCATCAAAAGCTTGTCAAGACTACGTCGTCTTCGTCGATTCCAAGGCTCTCGAGGGCGCAGCAAAGCGGAGCATCTATGCCAAGTGCGCAAGCTCGGTGCACACCATCCGGAGCGCCTGCTCAAGCAGTGGCCTCCCGACCGCCTGATCGACTTACGGCCAGCTGTCTATTCAGCAATATTCACCGTTTCAAATGTTAATGATTCGTGAAACCGTTCATGAAATGCTCTGAACTTTTTTGTATGATCTTGTTCGCAGTGCAGCTCGAACGCCTCTTTGGATGTAAAGCATTCAATAAAAGCCAGTCTATCCGGGTCATCGGTACAAGTGAAAAAGTCATAGGATATACAACCCTCTTCAGCCCGGGTTTTCTTTTTGGACCTCAGGTGCTGCTTCCAGAATTTTATCCCTTGTTCCTGGCTGCAGTAATAGTGATTAAAAATTTGTACATGGTTGTTACTAAGTATGATATCTCCCTATCGTAGCGTCCCTTGTGTAGGCCCTAAATGGACACCAGCTTAAATATTCTCGCTGGTGTAGATCGCGAAGCGAATTATCGAAGACTGTTTTCTATCGGGCGTTGAGTTCCTGATGTCGACGAGCAATTTGAGCGTCTGATCAGGTGTGAGGACAATTACCGGTAGAACATTCCAAGGGTCCCGACGGGAAAATCGATCTCCTCCAAGG
>DATLIT010000070.1:0-7191 GCA_035539295.1 Terrimicrobiaceae bacterium
TGGTTGGAGTCGTCGGCACCTTGCTGGGGCCGATTCTGCCGATGCTGGCGGCGAGATGGCGGGTTGGTGACGCGGAAGTAAGTTGGTTGTTTGTGGCGCAATTCTCGGGCGGGATCATCGGTTCAGCCTTATCGAGCCGGATGATCGCCCGTGTTGGCCTCCTGCGGTTGCTGACCTATGGTTATGCGGCGACCGCAGTGGCTGTCGCTTGCCTGGGCGTCAGTTCCTGGGCGCTCGGTTTGCTATCGGTTTTTTCCTTCGGTTTCGCCCTTGGGTTGATGGGCCCTGTCATGAGTCTGCTGATGGCGGAAGTGTATGCGAACCGTCGCGCGGCGGCGCTGAACGTCCTGGGCTTTGCCTGGGCGTTGGGCGCGGTCGCAGGCCCCCCCATGATTACTCTGCTTGCGCGCGATGGAGGTCTGGTCCGACCATTGGGTGGCCTGGCTATCATGCTGCTTGGTGTGGCCTTGGTGATTGCGTGGCGCGCTCTAGTGGATTCGCCCTCTGGATCGGATCTGCGGAGCTCGGGCCGCAAAAATCCGGCGCACCTTGAAGGATCTCCTCGGCGTAGTTGGAGGAGTCTTTACGCGTTGCTGACCGGCGCGCTGATCTTTATCTATGTGGGAACGGAGACCGCCACCAGCGGATGGATCGCCACTTATGCGCAGCGTCTCAGCGCACCAACAAACGAGTTCGGGACCATGACGCCATCGGTCTTCTGGTTGGGATTGCTGATCGGCAGGGCTGTCGCGCCGGCGGTTCTAACACTCATGAGCGAGGCGGCCCTGGTGTTGGTTAGCCTCTTCGTGGGCGGCGCTGGCCTGCTAATCATCCTCTTTGGAAGTAATCTGGTAAGTGTCACACTTGGGGTCGGCATGACCGGCTTGGGATTGGCCGCGATCTTTCCGACGACGTTTGCCATCTTCACGCGCTATTTCGGCGCACAGAGTTCCGAATTAACCGGATCTTTCTTCGTCGTGGGCGGGCTCGGCGGGGCGCTTATTCCTTTGTTGGTGGGATTCGTTTCAGGACAAACCGGCGACCTACGCCTCGGACTTCTCGTTCCCGCGCTGGGCGTGGCCGCGATGATCGTCTTGCAGCTTTGTATTCTCCAGGTGCTCGCCCGGCGACGCTCGTAACGGGCACCCATCAGCCCTGGTTCGTCTCTCGGCTGTGCTCTTGATGATTTCCAAGGTCTCGCAAACCGCAATGCCTGGCCTCTGCAAGCCGCACAAGTCCCCGGACCGGGCCCTGTCTAAGGCACGTTCCTTTAGTGGATAGCCGGCGGTGCACAAATGGACGGACTGACCCGTATGTTTGGCATTTGGTTGCGCCGTCGTGGCATTGGCATCCGGGATAAGCGATGTTGGTGACAGTAAGTATTAGCGCAAAATAGCCATGGCCGCCAAGCCTCTCGGCTCTGTGGCCTCGATTGCTAAGCGGGATACTTTCTGGTCGGCTGGGGTGGCATTTGCCCGACGTTGCCAAGCTCCCAAACCACGCCGAAGACTTTCTCTGTGTCCATGTAGTAGAATTCATCCTGTCCGATCTTTCCGCTCTGAATGACTTCGAATCCTTTTTTCTGCAGGTCGGCGACGGCCTTTTGACAGTCTTGAAAGTAAATTTTGACGTGGTGAAAGCCTCCCTTGTTCTGTTCGAGATACTCGTTGTAGATGCTGTAACCTTTGACGGGCTGCATCAGTTCAAGCTGGGTTCCCTCCACCCAGGTAACGGCGACGATGTATTCGTGGGTGGCCGGTTTGCCCCGATACATCGATTCTCGCAAAAGCGGCGCCTTGAAGTCGTAGACGTCCCACGGCCCGTAGCCGAATTTCTCACGGTAATTTTTCATGGTTTCGTCCACATCCGTGACGACGTGGGCAATTTGAATAATGTCGCCGTCTTTCATTTTCGAAGGGCTGGTTGAATTTCTAAGGATTAGGCAAAAGCGTGGGGCAGGCCTTCCAGATTAGTGTGATTTTCCTGCATGGCCTGAATGGAAACGCCCTTTCGCTCGATGAGGAGCATCACGACGATGTCCGTGAAAAGAAAAAGCGCCTGTTCGAGGAGAGAGGCCATCGGTTGGGCGGATTTCACTTCCTCTGGTCCGCCGAAGATTTGGCCGGGAACCCGAACGCAGAGGTCAGCCAATTGGCCATGGTCATTTTCCGGATGGGCGGTGAGCAAGACAATCCGCGCTCCGGCGTCCTTGGCCAACCGGATGACGTTCAACTCCACATTAGTGACGGCGCAATGACCGATGAGTAGATCGCCAGGCCGAATTCTCGGGCTGGTGGTATCATAGACGATGTGGGTTGGAATTCCCATGTGCGTCAGGCGCATCGCAAATGCGCGCACAGAAAGCTGCATACGCCCCATCGCATACAAATGGACTGCTTTTGCCCTAAGGATCTCGTCGATCAACTGATCGACGGTCTTGGGATCGACGGCGGTGAGAACCTGCCGATTTTCTTCGAGGACTGCTGAGACCAATGCGGAATATTCCATAGGATTGTTTGCTTATGATTTTGTTTACGTGCGATGCTTGAGAAAATGATTAATGGTCATCACCAGCAGGAGGATCACCCCCCACATCATGATGGCGAAAAACGGATCCATCCCGAGCAGGTTGAGTCCGCTGGCGATCATCTGCAGCATGACCACGGCGAGGACAACACCAGCCACTTTGCCGTAGCCCCCACTCGCATTGGTGCCGCCGAGAACTGCGGCCAGGACGGAAATAAGAAGATATGACTGGCCATAATCCGCTTTGGCGGAGTTGAAGCGAGCCATCATGACCAAACCGGCGATCGAGGCGAACACCGAGGAGAGCAAGTAGGCAAAGAGAAGTGTTCGGGCGTTGTCGATTCCGGCGAAGCGTGTGGCGATGGGATTTGTGCCCAGCATGTAAAGGTTGAAGCCGAATGTCGTGCGCCGAAGCAGAAGGGCGAGGACCATCGCTGAGATAAGAAAGAGCAGCAGAGGCACTGGAATCCCCAGCACGGAGCCGTTGCCGATGAGGAGGAGCGGAGCCGGCAGTCGGGATATCGTCGAGCCTCCGGTGATCAAGATACAGGTCCCGTTCACAAGGGTCATCATGCCCAGAGTCGTCAGAATCGAGGAGATGCCAATGTAGCCAACGATAATGCCATTCGCCAAACCGATGAAGAGCGACACGCCGAGACCCGCGAGAACGCCAGTGACAATCGCGGGCCACTCGCCCCCCGCGGGCTGGACAGCATGCACAACCAACGCGGTGATGATCCCGGTGATGTTGGCGGTTCCGATGATGGCGAGGTTGATGCCCCCGTGCAGCATGACCGTCATCATGCCCAGAGTGAAGAGGCCGATCTCGGGCAATTGGAGGGCCATCGATCTAAAATTTCCCGGGGTGAAAAATCGGTCCGGGTTCAGGACGGACATCAAAACCACGACCGCCAAGAGCATCCCGACCAGCGCAAAAAGCTCGCGATTCTGTTGGAGGAACTTGGGCATCGGAAAATTTTCAGGAAGTTCTGATCGACCGCCGTTTCCAGACGGCGAGGATCTCCTGTTGATACTTGCTGACGGTGATTCCCACGAGGAGGGCCAGGCCGACGGTCACTCCGTTCCAATACGACGAGATCCCCATCATGGTTAGTCCATTGCCGATGACGGCGAGGAAGACGACGCCCAGGCAGGTGCCCAACAAAGATCCTGAGCCGCCCTTAATGCTGGCTCCACCGAGGACCACCGCGGCGATCACATCGAGTTCCTTGCCCACGATCGAATTTGGGATCGCCGATTGAACGAGGCTCGTATGCACAACGGAAGCAAATCCAGCGAGCAGGCCCATGAACGTGTAGACGAATAAGCGAGTCTTCAGCACGCTAAAGCCCACGCGCACGGCCGCCGTTTCACTGCCCCCCAGGGCGTAGATGCTTCGGCCAAGCACCGTGTAATGCAACATCCAACCGGTGAGCAGGACGACTCCGAGCCACAATAGTCCCAACACTGGGAATCCGCCCGGCAGGGTTGCCTCGGAAAGTTGGCGGTAGAATGGCGCCACCTCGAAGATAATGTTGCCCGCGGAGAGCACATAGAGCGCGCCGAAATAAAGATTCAACGTTCCAATCGTGGTGATGATCGGAGGGATGCGCACGAAATGGATGAGCACACCATTGAAAGCGCCGAGCAAAGTCCCAATGACCAGACCGATGACCAGCGCCAGCCAAAGGTTTCCGCCCTGCTGAACAATCCAGGCGACGGTGACGTATTGAGCGACTTGTGCCGTCGCTGTGAAGGAGATGTCGATTCCGCCGGACAAAAGGACGACGAAGGCGCCAACCGCCAGGATCCCAAAGAACGAGTAGCTTTTGATGAGGTCGAAAAAATTGGCGAGCGAAGCGAACCGTGGGTTCGCAATCGTAAAGATCACGGCCAGCAACACGATCAGCAGACCGAGAAACAATTCGATGCGTGAGGCGATACCCTTCACGGCCGGAAGTATCTTTGGGTTGAGTGAAACTGCATGGCCTCAGGCGGCTTCCAGCCGCTTCTGAACCGACATTTCATCCTCCTCCGCCGCGTTCACCTCCGCGATGATTCGCCCTGCGCGCATCAAGAGCACGCGACCGCAGTTGGCCAGCGCTTCGTCGATCTCGTCAGTGATCAGCAGGACGCCCACGCCCTCGTCGGCTAAGGCTTGAATAAGTTCGTGCACGCTGCGCTTCGCACCGACGTCGATGCCCACCGTCGGTCCATCCAAAATGAGCACCTTGGGGCGGATGGCCAGCCAGCGCGCAATGACTACGCGTTGTTGATTTCCGCCGGAGAGCGTTTCGACCGGCGAGTCGGGGTGCGAAATTTTTATCTTCAGACGCTCAATCCAACGCTGAATCACCTTGGCGCGCTGGGAACCATCGATCAGCCCGAAGCGGTTGAGCAACCGGTCGCAGGTGGCGAGGATGATGTTGGCGGCAATCGACTGCCCAATCACCAGCCCCTGCCGGATTCGGTCCTCCGGGACATAGGCGATACCCAGGCGAGTCGCCTGAGACACGGTGCGGATGCGGACCGGCTTTCCGGAGATGGACACTTCGCCCTGATCCGGATGGTTCATTCCAAAGAGCGCGAGCGCGAGCTCGGTTCGCCCGGATCCGAGCAAACCCGTCAACCCGAGAACTTCTCCTTCGTGGAGCTCGAAGCTGATTCGGTCGAATTGACCTTGCTTTGAGAGATTGGTTACACGCAGAAGCACCGGGCGCTGTTTGGCCTCCGATGAGAAACGATGGCTTTCGATCTCCTGCCCCATCATCATGCTGCTGAGGCGCGGAATGTTGAGCTGAGCGCTGTCGAAGGTTCCCAGGCACTTGCCATCGCGCAGGATGGTGAAGCGTTGCGACACTTCGAAAACCTCGTTCAGCTTGTGGCTGACAAAGAGGACGGAAATGCCCTTCGCCTGCAGATTGCGGACGACTCCCAGCAGGATTTCCACTTCATGACGCGCCAGGGCGGTCGTCGGCTCGTCCATAATCAGCAGCTTGACGTTCCGGCTCAGCGCCCGGCAGATGGCGACAAGTTGCTGCTGAGCAAACGACAGGCTTCCGACCAAGGCATCGAGGTCGACGTGTAGTTGAATCTTTTCCGCGGCCGCGATGGCCTGCTCTCGGATCTGGCGCCAGTTCACCGTTCTCGCGCGGTTGGAAAGGATCAAGGGCAGAACGATGTTTTCCGCTACCGTCAGATTCAAGAACAGCGAGGGATCCTGGTAAATGACCTGCACGCCGTGCTGGATGGAGCCCTGAGAACTCCCGGTGCGAATCGGATCGCCGTCGAGCGTCACTTCCCCCGAGTCCTGTCGCTCTACTCCGGCGATGATCTTGATGATCGTTGATTTACCCGAGCCGTTGGCACCGGCCAGGCAATGCACTTCGCCCTTGCGGACGGCGAAGCTAACGTCGTCCAAAGCCTTCAGCCCGCCGTAGCGCTTGCTGACGTGGCTCACACCGAGGACGTCCTCTTCCTCCCGGCGATGGCGTTCAGCCTCCATCCGCAGCAAACAGATTAAGAGCTCGCCGCCGGAGTCACCGGATGAGCGGCGACCCGGCTTGGCAAGTTTGAGGTTGCTTAGAAGTCGTATTGCTTCCGGTTGGACTTATCGACTGTCAGCGGCTTGTTGTAGGTAATGGTGTTTCCTTTGAGGGAAGGAATCTTGCCCACGGTTGGGATTTCGGTGCCTTCGGCGACATCCTTCTTTTCCAAAGCCTGCTTGGCCAGCCAAACCATCGCGTAACCCGCCTCGCCCGGATCCCAAAGAACGGCCGTGGTCATTGTGCCATCATCCAGATATTGGCCGGCTTGGTTGGGCGATGTGGTGCCGATCACGGTGACCCCCTTGGCTTTCTGTTCGCGAACGGCCTGGGATGCTCCTGGGCCTCCCTGGCTGCCGAAGGCCAAAACGCCCTTGAGCTCAGGATAAGTGCGGAGCAACTCGAGGGTTTTCTGACGTGCGGCATTCTGGTCTTCGGAGACGGGGAACCGGTCGGCCACGACCTTCATATCCGGATACTTTTCCTTGATTCGCTTGAGGGCGGCGTCGGCCCAAATGTTGTGTGCCGGCACGGTCAGCGATCCGACGAAGACAGCAAACTGGCCCTTTCCGCCCATGTTTTTCGCCAACTGCTCCGCAGAATATTCGCCGAATTCCTGATTATTGATCATCTCGATGTCAAAGTTGGCATTCTTCTGGTCGGGACTTTCATGCGTGAGGACCACGATGCCCGCTTCCTTGGCCTGGGCAAAGACAGGCTCCAACGATTGCGCGTTGTTCGGCACGACAAGGATTGCATTTACCTTGCGGCTGATGGCGTCCTGGATAAGGCGGACCTGTTCGGCTTCATCGGCTGAGGCGGGAGCCTGCATGTTGACCTTGACGCCAAGTTCCTTGGCGGCCTTTTGCGCACCGACATCCATTCGATTGAACCATGGAGCACGCAACTTCGGAATGATCGTCATTTGGTAATCGGCGCCAATGGCCGGCGTGAGAACTGCAGATAACACGACGGCGATCGATATCAAACGGGGGAACATTTTAATTTGCATAAGTTCACTCAGTTACTGACGGTCCCATCACCCGTCAACAGGAAGTTTGAGCCGACGATTGTCTTTCTCGGCAAGAAGCAGGTCACCGTCGATCGAGAAGGTAATGAT
>DATLIT010000071.1:0-2618 GCA_035539295.1 Terrimicrobiaceae bacterium
GAAGTGAAGAAGCACGTTCACGCCGAACGGCTTGGTGGTGAGCGCCCGCACGCGGCGGATCTCTTCGCGGAAGATCGGCGGGGGGCAAAACTGTGCCTGCAGGATGCCTAGGCCGCCGGCGTTGCTCACCGCGGCGACGAACTCCGGGCCGGTCAGGTCGGGCCCCATCGGAGCGGCGATGATCGGGTGCTCAATCCCCAGCAGGTCGCAGAAACCAGTTTTCATGAATACCCCAAAGGGCTGACTTCGAAGGTGAGAGACTGCCGCAGTTTTCTCAACCGCTTTTGTTAGGCATCTTTACTTTTCTTATTTTGGCACTCGGCCTACTCCCTTTGCTGAACTTGACGCACACAACTCGGATGCTTTGTGAACCTTATGCATGGACAATCTTTGACAGTCAAAATGAAGCATCCGCTGCTAATCGTAAATGGAACGAAAGATCCTATCCGACCTAGGCCAAGTCTTGCTGACCGAATTTTGGAAGCTTCGCCATCTCCAAGTGTCGAATTCCTTCCGTTTTTGGTGATCTCGATGCCCGATCGAACCCAGTCGGGTCAAAAAACAGAGAGCTACGTGGCGATACGGAAAGCGCCAAGCCTGTTCCTCGTCATGAGAACCCTTGAGGGAGACCTATCTTCGAGCCGCTTGCGAGCTGAGCACCTCAAGGGCGCGCAGGCTGGCTGCTGTCCGCGTTTCGACGCCGAGCTTTTCGAAGATCTCGAGGACATGTTTTTTTACTGTAGATTCGCTATTCCCAAGAATGGTTGCGATCTCGCCATTGGTCTTACCTTGGGTAAGCCACAGTAGCGTTTCCGCGACGCGCGGAGTCAAACCGAACGCCATTTCCAGTGGTGTGGCCGATTCAAAATTCGGCTTGAAGTCCGGGACAGCTTGCTGGTCGGCGCGCTCAAGACGCGAGCGGATCGCTGCAAGCAGATCGGCTTTAGCGACCGGTTTGGTTAGATAATCATCCGCACCAAGGTTCATTCCGGCACGAACTTCAGGCTTCTCTCCTTTTGCGGTGAGAAAGATGAATGGGATAGCGACAGTCTCTGCACTGGCACGAAGAGCAGCAATGACGCCGTAGCCGTCCAGTTTCGGCATCATCACATCGCAAAGAATGAGGTCAGGCTTTTCCTTCTTTGCCAACTCTACGCCGATCTGACCATTCTCGGCAGCTAGCGGGTGAAACCTCTCGAGCCGGAGGATCGCCATGAGGTTGCGACGCATTTCTGGTTCGTCCTCAATCACCAAAATCTTGTTCATGAACATATCCGTATCTGGGTCCCGACCTTGGCCGACAGGATTATTTGCGGAATGACCTTCAGGCGCTTTGCTGCTTTGTGCGCTCGCCATCGCCGGCACGCAGCGACGGGCTGAGCATTGGCAGCCTCACTGTCACCAACGTTCCTTCGCCCAACTTGCTTTCGACATCGATCCTGCCGCCCTGCAAATCCACGCAACGTTTCACGATGACGAGGCCGAGGCCGGTCCCTGGACGGTCGGCGACGTTATGCCCGCGATGGAAAGCGTCAAACAGCCACTCTCGGTCCGCTTCCGCAATTCCGATCCCCTGATCCCGGATGGCGCACACAATTTCTGCTCCGTCACAGCCGACTTTAAACCGAACCACGCGTCCCGCGTCGGAATACTTCACGGCGTTCGTCAGCAAGTTCGTGAAAATGTGGTGCAGCAAGCGCTCGTCGGCCTGTATTTCGGCTGGAATGTTTTCAAGCGACAACTCGATCGGGCATCGCCTATCAGTTGCTGACAGCACTTCGTCCGCAAGCCGTCGGGTGAATGTTCGTAGATCCAAAGCTTCGGGTTTGAATTCCGCTTTGCCGGCATCGAGGCTTCCGACAAGGAGCGCCTCCTCCATAAGCCCCGCCATGCGGCGTGTATTCTTGGAGATTGATTGCAAATGCTCTTCGCGTTCCGCTGGTGCGAGCTGGTCGAGGTAGTCCTTGAGGATTTCCGCGGAGGACTGGATGATGCCAAGAGGCGTGCGAAACTCGTGCGACACCATGGAAACGAAATGGCTCCGCAACTGCCCTAACTCTTGTTCTCGGGCAAGCGTCCGGAGCAATTCGGCCTCGGCGTGCTTGCGCTGCGTGACATCAAGACCGATAACGAGCATATGCGGTTCGCGATTGATTTCGATGATGTCGGCTGATTGAACTATTGTATGGACGGAGCCTCGCCAGCTTCGAAGGTGGCACTCAACCTCTCGCACCGAACCGTTGCGTTCAAGATCTGCTAAAAACTTCGTACGGTCTTCGAGATTCACCCATATGCCCAGTTCTTGTGAGTCATGGCCAAGAATTCTGTCCCGCCCCAACCCGAACCACCGTACAAATGCATCGTTTGCCTCGACGAACTTCTTGTCGCTCAGCCGCAAGATTGTGATGTTCACCGGGCTGGTGCGAAAGGCCTTGCTGAAGCGTTCCTCGCTCTCCCGCCGGAGATGTTCCGACTGTGCTCGGCTTGATTCCTCCAGAGCCAGCGAAACCATCGCTGCGAGCGCCGAAACAAAGTCGACCTCTTCCGCGGACCAGTCGCGAGACGGGCCAGTATGCTCGTGACAAAGAACGCCAATAACCTTGCCGCCTACCCAAACA
>DATLIT010000072.1:0-6482 GCA_035539295.1 Terrimicrobiaceae bacterium
GTGAACACCCGATCGTCCTCGGTAAAAATCTCGTTCGTGCCGTTGCCTTGGTGAGCATCGGTGTCGATGACAAATACGCGCTGCTTCGGGTGAGCTGCATGGAGGTCGCGAATGGCGATGGCAACATCGTTAAGGACGCAATAGCCGAGCCCGCGATCCGGAAACGCGTGGTGTGTTCCACCTGCCAAATTGCAAGCTAGACCATCTTCGAGCGCCGCCCACATCGCCGCGATGGTTCCCGCTGTCTCTCGTCGTGAACGGGTCAACAACTCCTCGCAGGGCGGCAGCCCAAGACGAACCATTGCCTCGCGGTGCAAGTCACCGGTCCGGATCGACGTCAAATACCGCGCGGTATGGACGCGCTTGAGCTGAGGGATTGAAGCAGGCTCAACCCAGGTGATAGTCGCTTCTGGGCACTCAGCGCGGATGATCTGCTCCGCGCGCCAAAACTTGTCCATGGGAAATGGATGCTCCTCCGGCAACCGGTACGAGTAGCCAGGATGGTAGAAGCAACGCACGCGGGAAACATGGGCGCGAGGCCCCAAAATCGCAACAGCGCCGCGCGAGGCCTAAAAACTAGCCCTGGTCTCTTCGCTGCGGCAACCAGGGCAAGCTGCCTGTTGGCTTTGGCTTTGGCACATCATCCGCGACCTGCAGACCGTGTCTCTTCATATATTGGGCCAGGGCACTGGTGATTTCGCGCGAAGTGCGGCGGCAATCACTGGAGAGCCCGGCAATAAGTCCGTGCGCTCCTGTAAAGGTCGCCGGCCACGCGAACACTCCGACAACGGCCCCTGGCATTGCGTTCGAACCCCCACTTGTCTGGATCATGAGAAATCGCTTTGGAGCTTTCCCCGACAGGTCCGACACTGTCGCCGTTACATCCATTTTCGTGCCGCCGCTGCCAAATCCCAGCGCGCCTCGTAGGAACCGGCTGCCTTGATTCACGCGAGTGAACCGACCGCTGATTAACCATGATTTTCCCGGTGGTGCTTCGGCTTCAGACGAGACGCCCTGCGCTGGGGCGATATATTTGCCGAGTCGTTCAAGGAGATTCGAGGTCATCTCTTGCTGCATCGTGCGTTTGAATTGCTCGAGTTCCTCTCCCTCGCGCCCGACTCGAACCGTGTCGTCTTCGAATTCAAACGTCTCGACAAAGATGCTCTGCGGCCCTGAGGCCGGCGGTTCAGCCAACGGAATAACCTCCCGCACACTGACGGACGCGCATGAGCAGAGCGCAAGACAGACGCTGACAAACGTAGCAGGAAATAGGAAGGGTAGCTTCATTGTTGGCACCGGCCGCGCTCCGAGAGTGGTCGCCGAGGCGATCCTCACGCCGACCAGAAGACGCGTGGGAAAAAATAGCTACCGAATTTTTAGAAGAGAGAAAAGAATTTCATCAATGACATGGCTTCACTCGAACCGATCGCATGGCATTGTCCGCTCGCAATCTGGAGAATAGAAGTCCCGCGAGCTTGCGCAATCACGGAGCCTGGCGAAACTATCTCCAATTGCCTATGAGATTTGTTGGACCGCCAGTGTCGATTACCTCGTTCGCAATGGATACGGAAGCTGATGCATAGATGCGGGCGTCGTTAGTCTCACAACAACAAAAAAGTGATTGGAATGAGCGTTCAGAGGAGCGTTTGCGCGTGGACCGGCGCGATTCTCATGGTTTCGTGCTTGTCTGTATTATCCGCTGAAAGCAAACCCAATAAACGGAAGAATTCTACGCAAACGTTAATCATCGATGGGATTTGGGGCTCGCACCGGCGATGGGAACGCCTCCGCAGCCGCATCGCCAAAGAAGTCGGTCCCTGCACGATTTGGCAATACGATAACAGCGGACGCGTCTCGATCGAGGCTCTCGCCAAAGCACTTTCTTCGGAGCTCCGCCAACTCGACGTCCCTGTAAATCTCATTGGGTATAGCATGGGCGGTTTGGTGATTCGCGAGGCTCTCCGGCAAAGCCCTGAGCCGAAAGTGAAAAAAGTAGCGTTATTAAATTCTCCGAATCATGGCAGTGCAGCGGCGTTTTTCGTGCCGCTTTCCGCGTGCAGGGAAATGAGACCCGGAAGCGCATTTCTCAGGCAGCTCAATGCGGCGCCCTGGACGTATCCGACCTTGGTAACGTGGTGTCCATATGACCTCATGGTTTTTCCCGGTTCCTCAGGGCGATGGGACAAAGCGAACGTGCTTCTTCGAACCGATGTTCCCATGCACCTTTGGCCAGTCTTCTCGGTTGAAATTCATCGATCCATCACCGCATTCCTTTCCTCGAAGGATGGCACTCCAGCGAGCCCCCGGAAATAGTGTCCGGAGGAGTGGTCTTTTGAAGCTCCGGATTGGACATTCGCAGGCCTTCTGGCTCAAATAGTCGAAGGATTTCCTGGCATTCGGTTGTCCCTTGCCGGCAAGGCGCATCGTAGCCAGGCGCAGCCAGAGGAGATGTCGGCTTGGGGCTGCACCTAACGGAACGGACATGCATCAAACATCTTTCCTGCAAGACTTGGCTATTGTGATGAGCGTGGCGGCTCTGGCCACGATCATTTTCCGCCAACTCAGCCAGCCCGTCGTCCTCGGGTATATTCTTGCCGGAGTCATTATCGGACCGCACACGCCGCCGTTTGCCCTCATTGCGGACGAACATGCTATCGAAACGCTCGCCGAGCTTGGGATCATCTTCCTGATGTTCGCGCTTGGGCTTGAATTTAGCTTGCGCAAGCTGCGTCAGGTTGGGGCGACCGCGTTTATTGCTGCCAGCCTCGAAATTCTCCTAATGCTTCTCCTTGGCTATGCGCTTGGGCGCGCGTTTGGCTGGAACACGATGGATAGCGTCTTTCTCGGTGCGATCCTCTCGATCTCGTCCACAACCATCATCATTAAGGCGCTCGAAGGTCTGGGCAAGACGCGTGAACGCTTCGCCAGCCTGATCTTCGGCATCTTGATCGTTGAAGACATCCTCGCGATTGTCTTGATCGCACTGCTCTCGGGATTCGCCAGGACCGGCGAAGTTGAAGCGCAAACGATCGGTATGACGATCCTGAGCCTGAGCTCTTTCCTGGGCATTCTCCTGGTTGTCGGTCTTATCATCGTTCCGCGTTTTCTTGATTACGTCGCACGCTTCAAAAGCGATGAGATGTTGCTCATTACGGTAGTCGGGCTTTGCTTCGGAATCTCACTGGTCACGGTCAAGCTGGGATACAGCGTTGCGCTCGGCGCTTTCTTGATTGGAGCAGTGATCGCTGAGGCACGTCAGATTTACAAGATCGAGACGCTGATGCATCCGGTGCGCGACCTTTTCAGCGCCGTCTTCTTCGTCTCCATCGGAATGCTCATCGACCCCGCACTCCTCGCGAAACATGCGCTACCAATACTTGCGATCACCGTTGTCGTTGTCCTGGGAAAGGTCCTCACCTGCGCCTTGGGAACCTTTGTCGCCGGCAACGATATGCGAACTTCGTTGCGAGTGGGAATGGGACTCGCCCAGATTGGCGAGTTCTCTTTCATCATTGCATCCTTGGGCCTGAGCCTGAACGTCACCAGCGACTTCATTTATCCCATCGCCGTTGCCGTCTCCTCGCTGACTACGTTGCTGACTCCTTACCTCATCAAGAGTTCCGACGTGCTTGTGGAATGGTTCGATCGCGTCGCACCGAAGCCTCTCCTCCAGGCGATTGATGCCTACAGCGAGAAAGTTGGCGACCTCGGAAAACAAAACGGCTCGCGCATTGAGCGCAGGATTTTGGGAAAGCTGGGAGCTCAAATCGCCGTCAACATGCTGATCATTGCGGGAATTTTCATCGGAGCCGTTTTTCTGCGTAACCACATCCAAGCTTGGTGGCCCGAGTTTCCCGGAGGAGAGGACGGCACCAAGGCTGCTACCTGGTTGGCCGCGTTGCTGGTGAGCTTTCCCCTCTTGGTGGCCGTTTGGCGAAAGATCGAGGCGGGAGCCATGCTTGTTGCCGAAACCGCCGTGGGCATAGGAAAGACCGGATCTGAAGATTCGGGCCTCCAGGCGGTAATCTCGAGCACGATCCTGGTTTTCGGCACAGGCATTCTCGTGCTGCTTATTGCTCTTCTCAGTTCGACGCTGCTGCCTTCGAGAAACGTGCTCCTGATCACGCTTGTCGTCATGGCGATCGCCAGCTTCCTGCTCTATCGGGGCGCGGTGAAGCTCTACTCGCGTGCGCAATCCGCGCTCCGCGATACCTTCGCGCAACCCGCCGACGCGCCGCTGCTGAAGGAAGCCCCAAGCCTCCCACCTCTTTTGCGAGAAGCACGGCTCGAAACCGTCGGAATCCAAAGCGGCACGGAGGCAGCAGGAAAGATGATCGCCGAGCTGAAGCTGCGCACCCAGACGGGAGCAAGCGTCGTTGGTATCGAACGCCATGGCAACAGCATCGTAAATCCCAATCCCGGCGAAGAGCTGGAAAGCGGCGACCAGCTTCTTCTGATTGGAAGCGAGGAGCAACTCAAGGCGGCCAAAGAACTCCTCAGCCAGCCGAAAGCTAATCTGTCAACTTGAGGCAGTGCGCAGCGTCTCCTAAAACAACCTATCCACCCACCGGCGGCATCGGAAGAGCCCGAGGAATTGTCGAACCACTCACGCGCCACTGAGCATCACCGACACTGAGGACCTCGATTCTGACCGGTGCCAAGCCGGCCTCGTAGAACCCGAGCTCTCTCGCGACTGGTTCGGTGACATCGAGGGTGCGACCTGCAATGAAAGGGCCGCGGTCATTCAGGCGAATGATTGTCGATCGACCGTTCCGCAAGTTCGTGACACGCACTCTGCAAGGTAAAGGCAGCAGTTTGTGCGCACCGGCGCGACTCCACGGCCACTGTTTTTCGCCCAAGGCGGTCGGTCCTGGAAGGAACAGCCAGCCTTCCTTGTAATGTGAGGCGATTCCCTCTTCTACGTAGCCGGGTGCTTGTCCCGGCGACATCGGCGTGTAGCGAATACCTCGCACGACATAAGGTCTGTACTGATAGCCGGAATATTCCTGCTGAGAGCAGCTCGCAAGCATGCAGCCAACCACTAGAAGGAGGATCCGGCGAGGCATTGTTGAAATTCTTTCTATCGCGTGCCCGAAAAGCAACCTCGGAGTGATGCGCCCGCGCCAACCCGGGGACGCTCGGTGAGTTGACTTCAAACCGACGGCGGCTAGAGTTTTGCCCATGCAATCTGCCGTTTTCAATTCTGCGGTGAAGCGCGGTATTCGCGTTCCACTGGCGCTCGGCAGATTGCTGGCGGCCTAGGGTTCGCGCTCGGCTCCGCTCGGAAATCTCTCCGTCTCGTACCCTTATTGCAGTTCCATGCCTCTGCTCGCACAATCACTTTCAGAGAACCGCCGCACGCTCGCGTTGGCAGTGCCGATCATCGCTGGCTTCGTCGGACAGATGCTCATGGGCTTGGCCGACACGATCATGGTGGGCAAAATAGGCGTAATTCCGCTCGCTGCGTGTGCCTTCGCGAACACCGTCCTGGCGGTGCCTCTCGTCTTTGGCTTTGCGGTCCTTTCCTCGGTGAGTGTGCGGGCATCACTCGCATTTGGCGCCGGTCGTAAAAGGCTGTCAGGTGAAGCCCTGCGCAGTGGTCTGCTCATTGCGCTCCTGCTTGGTATTCTGGTGGGAGGGGGGCTCCACCTCGCGGCGCCATTCCTGTCTCTGTTGGGTCAGGGCGATGAGATTACCAACACGAGCAGGAATTTTCTTGTCCTCTGCGCATGGTCGGCGGTGCCGGTTTTCATTACGACTGCGGCCAAGAATTTCTGCGAGGCGCTCTCCCGCCCGTGGGTTCCCTTCTGGATCATGATGGCGGGCGTCCTGCTCAATATCGCCCTAAACTGGGTGCTTATTTACGGGAATCTCGGCTTGCCCGCCCTGGGAATCGATGGCGCCGGAGTGGCCACCGCCACTGCGCGCACAGCCGTCGCCACCGCCGTCGTCGCCTATCTTCTCACTGCTCCCAGTCTCAAGCAGGCCCTCCCGCTGGCTTGGTTTAGGCGCGGATGTGGGGCCGAGATCCGCCGGTTGCTCGCGCTCGGCCTCCCCTCCGGGGGATTGCAACTTGCCGAGGTCAGTGGCTTTGCCAGCGGATCTTTGACGATGGGGTGGTTGGGTCCGGGAGCTCTCGCCGCGCATCAAATCGCAATCACTTGCGCAGCCACCACCTTCATGATCCCGCTGGGACTGTCGCAAGCGGTCGCTGTGCGCATCGGCCAAGCGCGCGGAGCGGCAGAGCAAGGTCGCTATCTTCCCATCATTTTTGGAGCTTGGGGAGTTACCGCGTCGATCATGGCAATTTTTGCCGCTTTGTTCATGGGCGCGGGAACGGTGATCGCGAGATGGTTCGTTGAAAATCCTGCGGTCACCGCGCTGGCTGCAGAGTTGTTGCTGATTGCGGGGCTGTTTCAGGTTTTCGATGGCATCCAGGTCACCTCAGCCGGGGCTCTGAGAGGTTTCGAGGACACCCGCAC
>DATLIT010000073.1:0-3961 GCA_035539295.1 Terrimicrobiaceae bacterium
TCGCCCGGTAGCCGATACAAGACGTGTCGCCCGTAGTCCATTGCCCATGCTCTCAAGACGCCCTTCTTCAAATTTCCGAAGGCATCGCCTGGTAAATCAATTGCCCATTCTCCAGGCTTCCTTGGCGACGATAAGGCGAGAAACTCCCAATCCATTCCCGTGCTTTTGCGAAGGTATTTCGGCGGGCTAAGCGCGCTCGCCGTTGCCACCGCAACCCACTCACCTGCCTTATTCTGCACGCCCAGGAGCACGATATCTGCAGAGCGCCCGCCCGATGCCAACGCAAAACCTTCGACATGCCAACCTTTAGAACCAAGTCGAACCAGCCCATACATCTGCCCTCTTTTAAGGCCATCGGGAATTACCTCTCTGCCGATGGCGGATATGCGAAGATCGGTGGCTCTGGGAGGCTTCAGCATCCCCAATCTCTCCAAAGTTCGCGCGGCCGTGTCGATAAATTCATCTTTCCCGCCAAGAAGGTTGGGTCCGGCGTAGATGGAAAGCTTTCCGAGAAAATGCAATCTCGCCTGCGCGTGCCAACGGGTTAGTCGCCACTCTTGCATGAGGTTTTGCGCGTAGGTCCAGTTCACGCCCTGGACAGTGAGATAGATCCCGGCGAGAAGCCCTTGCGCCCACAAAATGTGGTCGCCCAAGCCGGTGCGACCAGACTTGAGAGCTGCTTCCCTGAGTCCAGAAAATGCCGCGAAAAGCAGCGAGACTAAGGCAACAATGCATAACGCGCCGAAGGTCGTATACCGAGGAGTGAGCGGTTGGTAGTCTCCGCGCCAAACCCGCCCGACGCAGACGAAGGCGGCTGTGAGAAACGTGAACAACAGTAGGCAGGCCCAGGGAAGGGCATAACGGAGAAAAAAGCCGCGCATCCACGCGACGACCAGCGCGATCACGGCAAGCGCGAGCACAATTGCGCCGCAAACATAGCTAAAGACTAGATTATTGGCGACGGGGAATCCCCTGGCCATCGCGTTCCCGAACATCGCGATAACAAAGCGGCCCATGCTAAGAGTTGTCTCTAGGGGACGCTCGTGAAGCTGATGCAGCGTGCTCATTGTTGGCGGCACGCCTTCGTGACCATACGCATAATCCGGAGCGGCCGAGTTATGCTCAAGTCCGCGGAAGTAAAGCGTCACGGCGACCGCCCCAAGAAACAGCCACGCGATGGCAAACTTCTTGCGAGCTTGCTTTGCAAGAATATCCGGAGCAAACACGATCACCGGGAGGACAGCGGGCCAAATCAGATTGCCCTGCACGAAGCTGTAATTGCCCGCGAGAGCGAAGAGAGCTGCCAGCGCGAACTTCGGGAGCGCGGCAATGCGCGCGTAGAGTGCGCAAAGGCAAAGCGCGAGAAACGTATAAGGCAAGAAGTAAGCGAACTGCATCGGCCAAAGCCAATTGTGAAACTGGATCGGTGAGAAAAGGGCGACGTTCACGAGAACCCACGACCACAGCACGCTGTTCCTGCTCCCGTTGAGCCGTGTCATCAGCCAGAGCAGACAGCCCGAGATAATGGCTACCACCACGAACGTGATGAATGACTGCACTCGATAGTCGCCACCACTAGCGAACATCGACGCAATGATGATTATTCTCGGAAGAAAGAGTCTATGCTCATCATGAGGTGCCCAAAGGTCTTGGAAACTCAAAGTTCCTTCCTTTGCTCTTTCCAGCAGGGGAACGAACTGCCAATCGTCCATAAAGGGCACGTTGACCGCGAAAGAATGGATGTCGACCAGCAGGAAGACAGCAGGCAAGATGCCGAGCAAAATCAACAAACTTCGCGCGAGCTTCGGCTGCAGCAGAATCCGGGACATCCCGCGGCGGCGACGAGCTTCGCACGCGTCAGTAGGAATGAGCCACATTGACTGCCTTTCGCCTCATCTCCCCAGACAGGAAGAAGGCCGGCAGTGAATCCAAGACGAAAGATTCACGACCCCGGCCACACACTTGAAAGCAAACTGGCGCAAGGAAAAACTGCGTTGAACGGCGACTTCTAGGCGGCTCCAGGTTAGCGTGTAAAGCTTTTATTTTCCGGATACTAAGCGAGAGGATCGATCAGCTGCCCGCGCCTGTCGGAAAGATGCGTCGGGCTCGCGATCTTGGGGATTTTGCTTCCGTTTGGGAGAAGTTCGAGAAAGACTTTCCGCCACCGTATGAAGCCTGCATTTCCCGATATTAAAAAGATCGCCTACGAGGGTCCGAAATCGAAAAATCCTCTCGCCTTCAAACATTACAACGCCGAAGAGGTCGTCGAGGGGAAGTCGATGGCCGATCACCTTCGATTTGGCGTCGCCTACTGGCATACGTTCCGGAACGTCCTGGGCGACCCGTTTGGTCCGGGCACGGCTATCCGTCCGTGGGATGATGGCTCAAACTCCATTGAGAACGCTTGCAATCGGGCTCGCGTCGCCTTCGAATTCATCGAGAAACTCGGCGCTCCCTTTTACGCGTTTCACGATCGCGATATCGCACCGGAAGGAGCAACCCTCGCGGAATCGAACAAGAACCTCGATGCGGTCGTCAAGGTCCTCACGGAAGAACAGAAGCGCACGGGAATCAAACTCCTCTGGGGAACCGCTAGTCTCTTTACAAACCCTCGGTTTTGCCACGGCGCAGCGACCAGCCCGAATGCCGATATCTTTGTCTACGCCGCCGCGCAGGTAAAGAAGGCGCTTGAGATAACGCACGAGCTCGGGGGGGCGGGTTATACCTTCTGGGGTGGCCGCGAGGGATATGCAAGTCTCTGGAACACGGACCTCAAGAGAGAGGTCGATCACCTCGCGAGGTTCCTGCGCATGGCGGTCGACTACAAGAAGCAGATCGGTTTCACAGGCCCCTTCTACATCGAGCCAAAACCAAAAGAACCGACCAAACACCAGTACGATTTTGATGCGGCGACATGCCTGAACTTCCTCCGCGAATACGGGCTGCTCGAGTACTTCAAGCTGAACCTCGAGACCAATCACGCCACCTTGGCTGGTCACACGATGCATCACGAATGCCAAGTCGCCGCCGCCGCTGGGGCGCTCGGCTCGGTTGACGCCAATACGGGTGACGAATTGATCGGATGGGACACCGATCAATTTCCGACAAGTCTCTATCTCACAACGCAGGTGATGTTGGTAATTCTGAAGATGGGAGGATTTACCAGCGGCGGCCTCAACTTCGATTCGAAGGTCCGACGCGAGAGCTTCGAGCCGATCGATCTCTTCCACGCACACATCGGTGGGATGGATGCCTTCGCCCGAGGACTCAAAATCGCCGCAGCCATCCGCGCCGACGGACGCCTCGCACAAATGCTGAAAGATCGCTACTCCTCCTGGGACAGTGGAATCGGCGCCTCGATCGAGGCTGGGAAGGAAAGTTTCACTTCATTGGAAAAACACGCGCTCAGCCACCCGGATCCCGTCCAGCATGGAAGCGGACGCCAGGAACTCTTTGAAAATATCGTCAACGAGTTGATCTGAAGATTCCCTATAGATCGGCCATAACTGCTCGTCATTGAAAGCGACATCGGCAGCGAGTTGGCATGAGTTGACTCCTGGATCTTTTATCGATCTCTTCCGCTCCGCGTGCTCTTGATTTGGTAGATGGTAGTCGTGCCGCTGATCTCGTTGCCCACCACCAATAGCGGCCGGCCGTTTGGACTCGCATCATTGCTAATAAAGAGTAGTCCCTCTGGACCGAGGTCGCCTGCGGCAGGATTGCCTTGCTCGTCCTCAGTTTCCGGTTCGATGTCGAAGTTTCGGTTATTCACGTACTCGATAAATTTTGGCGCGGCAGGGTCGCTCACGTCGAAGACGGCGACCCCTCCAATGCGTTCCAGGCCGATGAAGGCGTATGGCTTGCCCAGGACTTTTCCAATCACGACGCCTTCGGGCTCAGGGCCCTTGTCGTCGCTACGGTTGTCGAACGTATTGTTATCGTTGGAGGCGTTGAAGTTCGA
>DATLIT010000074.1:0-4858 GCA_035539295.1 Terrimicrobiaceae bacterium
CGCTGATGAATGCATGCACTGCACGCCAACCAGTGCAGTGTCCGGGAATGATCACTCTAAAGCCGAAGTTCTTAATTTCCGCGATTGTGTCCTCGATCAATTCTTCGTTCGGATAGACAAGGTGCAGGCCACCGACGAGCGTAACCGGTGCGACTCAGCTCATCACGAGCAGGAATTTCCTGAAGCGGAACAATGTCACCATCGCTAGCCGGAGGCCACGGCGAACAAAAACCCCTGGATGAACATGCAGGGGAACGGGATCATTGTGTCCCGCTCTTCGAATCAATTCGATGGCCTTCAAGAGCCCCTCGGCGTGGTCGAAATGCCCGTGTGATAAGGCGACGGCTTCAATCTTGCCAAAGTCCAGACCCATGCGGGCAACATTGCGTTCGAGGGCGTACGGATCCGGTCCCGCGTCGAAAAGTAGGCTTCGCTCCTCTGCGCCCACTCGTGCGGTCAGTGCCAAGGAAAGTCCGTGGTGCGCCGAACAAAGCCCTTCCCCAGTAAGCTCCTGCATTCCGGCAGAGAGAAGCACTCGGAGTTCGGACGCAACATGCGCTGGACGTGTGGAAAGCATATCGCTGCTGTTATCCACAACTACTGAAACAGTTAGCGCGTCAACTTCTTGCATAGTTCGATATCACCTCCTCTTGAGGGAAACATGGCATCTCGAAGACGTGACGTAAATCGTATCGTGACGCCGAGCGCAGAATTGGTGCGGTGCTCGACGGCGGGCAAGCGGCGCGTCTCGATCGGGGAGCATTCGCCTAGGGCGAATCCTCATCCGGCAGCTGCCGGCAGCGCGGGAACGTCCTCGCCGCCAAAACGCCGAGACGGCGATGAGAACACCGCCTGCTCCATCAACTATCAACCACCTGTCCGCCGTAGCTCGCGGAGCGTAGGAGGATAAACCATAACTCGCGATGTTAGCTCGATGAAGGTCCTTCGTAGCCGATATAGCCAATGCGACCCTGATCTCGCACTGCTTGTTGCTGGCGGAGCAGCTGTGCCTTGCCAAATACGGTCGCTGCTCGCAGATTGAGGTGCGCTTCTCGCGCATCCGAAGATCAATAAAGACATCGCCAGTGCGGGCCCAGTAAAACGCAGCCTCATTCGAGACCATACTGCACTTAGCAGCGCCGAAACGAAAATCCAATCGCTTTGGGGCGCGAGTCTTGCACGCAAGGGGGAACACTGGTGCCCGGCGACGACCTGCCCGCAACGCTGGCCCGTAGCACCTACCGGCGTGACGCCGGCCATACCCGAGACGGCTACGCTCTTTGAACCAGGCAATCGCCGGTCAGAGTCGTCGACCAGAAGCACGTTGCGAGCTGTTGAGAGAGTGCTTTAATGAAGGAGCATGCCCCCCCTTGATGGAGCCGGTTCGAATGGACCGCAGGCCGATCGTGAGGTCGTCCTGGAGATGAGCCGGATTACCAAAAAGTTTGGCTCGACTCAGGTCTTGACCGAAGTGGACTTCGCTCTGCGAAAAGGTGAGATCCAGGCCTTGATGGGCGAGAACGGCGCAGGTAAGTCGACCTTGATGAAGATCGCCGCTGGGCTAATCGACGATTTCAAGGGTGAGATTGCGGTCGATGGCAGCCGGGTGTCGCTGAACTCTCCACGGGCAGCGACGGGTGCGGGCATTGCGATGATCCATCAGGAATTGAGCCTGGTGCCGGAGCTCGCCGTGGACGAAAACATCTTTCTCGGCCAGGAGAAACTTGGTGGCTTATTTTTGGTGGATCGCCGCCGCCAGATCGAAGCGACGCGGGCAGTTCTTGCGCCCTTAGATTTCCAGGCGCGTATCGATCAGCCAGTAAGCCGACTACGCGTCGGTGAACAGCAACTGGTGGAGATCGGCAAGGCGCTGGTATCGAAGGCGCGGATCTTGATCATGGACGAACCGACCTCTGCATTGTCGATTCACGAAACGGATCGGTTATTTGCGGTGATCCGGCGCCTCTCCGGCGAGGGTGTCGCCGTCGTTTACATCTCCCATCGTATGGAAGAGGTCTTCGCCCTCGCCCATCGGATTACTGTTCTCCGCGATGGGCGCTTGATCGGCACTTTGGCCGCTCGCGAAGCTAACCGGCGAGAAGTGATCCGCATGATGGTGGGGCGCGAGCTGCAGGAAGTCCTCGCCTCCGGCAAAGCCGACGCCTCGACCCGGCAACCGGTCCTCCAAGTTCGAAACCTCCGGCTGGAACACCCAGCGCCGACTCCGAGCCGGCCGATGCTGGTCAATGGGGTTTCATTTTCGGTGGCAGCCGGCGAAGTGCTCGGGCTCGCCGGATTGCTCGGAGCAGGCCGAACGGAAACGTTGGAAGTGCTTTTCGGGCTGCATTCCGAACTCGCCCAAGCCGAAGTCTTTGTGAACGGCCAGCGTGCGTCGTTGCGAAATCCGGCGGAAGCCAAGCGGTACGGGATCGCACTGGTGACGGAGGATCGCAAGCGCGACGGTCTGATTCTTGGCGCCGGCATTGATCGAAATGCCGAGTTGACGGTGATGCGCTCAATCTCAAATTTCGGAGTCGTTTACAGACGCGACGAACGTGAGGTCGCCCTGCGAACCATTCGGCAACTCGGAATTCACGCCAGAGGTCCGGAGCAGGTCGCGGGCACGCTCAGCGGTGGTAATCAACAGAAGCTGGTCATCGGAAAATGGCTCCAGGCTGTTCCAAGAATTCTGCTTCTCGACGAGCCAACCCGCGGAATCGATGTCGGGGCGAAGGCAGACATTTATCGCCTGATTCAACAACTCGCCGAACAGGGCTTGGCGATTGTGCTCGTCTCGTCCGAGTTGCCCGAGCTAACCCTTCTGAGCGACCATATCCTGGTATTGCGAGAAGGTCTTCCCACGGCACGGTTAAATCGATCGGATTTTCTCCATGAGACCATTCTGGAATACGCTTCGCCCGGCGGCCCGGTCCAATCAGAATTTGCGGAGCTAGCAGCATGAACACAGTCGTCGGGCGTATCTTCAAATTTGTTTTAACAACCAAGCTTTTCTGGGGGTTGGCAGTGCTGTATTCGACTGGCGTGATCCTCTCGCCGGTAAACAATAAAGGAGTCAACATCTTCCTGAGCCCGGGTAACCAAGCCGATGTGCTGCGACAGGTTTCAAACAACGGCATCATCGCCGTCGGTATGACACTGGTGATTCTGACGGGCGGAATTGATCTTTCCGTCGGTTCAATGATGGCGCTTGGTTCGGTCATTTGTGCCATGCTTTTGACTCAGCAGGGCTGGACGAACGCTTCGCTGTTTTCCATTCCGCTTGTCGCCTTGATGTGCGTCATGCTGAGTCTCTACGTGATTCCCTTGGTGGCGATGAATATGCCCGGCGCGGCGCGGCACGGTACCGAAAAGCCGCCCACCAAGATCGTCGCGGCGGGTGCGGTGGTCGGCATCATCCTGGCCGCGCTCGCGGTCGCGTGGACGATCGGACAGCTCGATTCGAAATTTGGTGTTCTCGGCGTGCTCTTTGTCGTGCCGACTGTGGGCTTTGCGCTGGGCGCCCTGAACGGCATAATCATCGCCAAGGGTCGCCTGCAACCGTTTATCGTAACCCTGGCGATGATGGTTGCGATCTTGGGTCTGGCGAGACTGCTAGCCGGGCAGGATGCGGCCGTTTATCCGGTGTATACGGGTTCGAATGCCACCGAAGACTTTGATGTGTTGCGGGCGCTGGTATTCAACGTTGTGCCGGTCCCTGGAATCTTCTTTCTATTCGCCGTGTTGCTCTTCGGCTTTGTTTTGAAGGTAAGTACCTTCGGCCGGTACGTCTATGCTATCGGAGGCAATGAGCAGGCGGCGCGACTTGCTGGTATTCAGGTCGATCACGTCAAGATTGCGGTCTTTGCGATCTCGGGAATGCTGGCAGCGTTGGCCGGTGTTCTCTACACCGCCCAGTATCGCCAGGGAAAACCGGACGCCGGCGTCGGCGCAGAGCTGGACGCGATCGCAGCCGTGGTGATTGGCGGGACTAACCTTATGGGCGGCAGAGGGTCCATGATGGGGACGCTTGTCGGCGTGCTGATCTTTGGCTTCCTGGGCAACATTCTGCTGCTTAAAAATATCGACAGCAACACGCAGCTGGTTCTGAAAGGGCTGATCATCCTGGGCGCGGTGCTGCTCCAGGAAGGTCAGATGGCTGGTTGGTTGAGACGATTTCGACCGCGCGTCGAGACGCTGCCCGGGAAAAAGCCCGCGGTGGAAGCGGTCGGGACACAACGATGAAGCCGAACTTGCAGAACAGATTCGCGCAAGGCCTCCAGGCGGCAGTAACGCTCTGCGACTTCGGCGGCGGAACACCGTCTCGCTCGTCACGAGGCTCGCGAAACTCAATCCCCGTGGGCACGCGCCACGAAATTTATCCTGCCAATTGGCAGCGATGAGATAAGAAAGAACAAACCAAAGACAACAAACCCCCTATGCAAAGAAGAACATTCATTAAGATAAGCGCAGCCGCGGTTGCGATAAGCACAGTCTTTAGACCGTCGGCTGGGCTAGCCGAGGATAAGAAATACAAATTCGGTTTCTCGCAGGTCACAATCGTTGAACCCTGGCGCGTTCAATTCAACAAGGACATGAAGAAGGAGGCGGAAAAGCACTCGAACCTGGAACTGATCATTACCGACGGACAGGACAAGACCGAGAAACAGGTCGCCGATATCGAGAACCTGATCCGTCAGGGCGTCGATGTCTTGATAATCAGTTCGAGGTTGGAATGCTTTTCCGCCTCCTTCTTCATCTCCTTATTGAATTGAACGCGCCAGGGTTCAACGATTGTGACCTGCGAGAAACCGAATTTGTATTTCTTATCCTCGGCTAGCCCAACCGACGGTCTAAAAAC
>DATLIT010000075.1:0-12261 GCA_035539295.1 Terrimicrobiaceae bacterium
GCGTCTCGAACGCCCGCAGTCTGCGAACCTCATCAAGGATGCCCTCTGCATCGAGCTTCGACTTCAGGCGCTTGAGCGCCCGATCAATCGGCTCTCCTTTGCGAACGATCACTTCCGGCATATCTTCACCTACTTTCCAAATCCTCCTGCGAAAGACCAAAAACTATAGGAAACGCGGACGATCGCGTCAAACGATCACTTAATAGAATTGCAAAAGGAAAGATTCGCGGTTAGAAGTTCGCAGCCGATGAAAGCTTTTCGCCTTACCGGATATGCTGCCGTGCTCCTGGCAGCCTGTCTGCTTGACACCCCGCGACTCGTCGCAGAGTCGGTCCTCTCCGAACTGAACGCATCCCAGAAAGGTTCAATCAAGGCTGGGGATCAGGTGGTTGTGATTGAGAATGTGGAGGGAAATGCCTGGCCTCGAGTCAAGATTTATCGGTTTATCAATGCCGCTCCCGAGGAGGTCGCCGCCGTCTTTTTCGACTTCGAAGAGGCCAAGTCCTTCGTTCCCAATGTCTTCAAATCCGAAATTTCGAATCGGGTTTCCCCCTGCGTCATGGAAGTTGACTACGGGCTCGACGTGCCAATTTTTCCTGATGAATTTTACACGGTTCGCAACAGCTTGCGACTGGTCGATGAGAATTGCTATCGCTTTGATTGGAAGCTTCTTAGAGCTGTTATGACCAAAGACAGTGTGGGCAATTTTCGGATTGAGCCGTTGGATGGGAAGGCGCTGATTTGCTACCAGAACATGGTCACACCGAGCTCAAACATAGCGGTTTTGTTGCGGTCCAGGGCTATCGAACAAATGAAGGAAACAACGAAGGCCCTGGCAGCTCATATCGAGAAGGAGAGAGCCACCAATCCTGCGGGGCTAAAGAGGCAGGTCGCCGCGTTGCGCTCCGCGCTTAGGCAGCAGCAACCGTCACCCCAGCTGACGAAATACTGAGCGTGTTCGCTGTTCTGGCGACGGTCTGGCGGCTGAGAACGCAGTGCCTGCGTTGAAAAAGCACTTCGGACCAGTGACTGCAGAGTGACGGGGCTGGCGCGACTTCCACCCGGTTAAAAATCGGCAGCGTCGAGGCTGTTCTTTATCCATGCCGGCGAGAATTCTTCTATCGGATCGAGAACCGCTAATCTTCAAGACGGCCAGGTGGTTGATTACGCTGTCGACGCAGCGGCCGCTTGATCTCAGCCGTTGCGCAGTTCTCGTGCCAACTTCGGGTTCCGGGCGGCGTCTGCGCTCCGAATTGGTACGCCTGGCAGCCGAGCGCGGGAAGGGACTGCTTTCGCCGGTAGTCCTGACACCAATGGGCTTTCTCGCGCGCGCCGCTGGTGAGACGGTTGCCGGGCGTATCGATACGCTTTTAGCCTGGACCCAGGTGATCTCCGAAGTCGCGGTAGAGCACTTCCCGCTCCTACTCTCGGGTTTTTCCGACCACCGTGCTCTAGCCTCTCGGATTGGACACTCGCTCCGCGAACTTTGCGCTGTCTTGGCTGAGGCGGGGCTTACGCCAGTCTCCGCGCCGGCCCGGTGTGTCTCGGCTACTCAGGAGGATCGCTGGGAGGAGCTGAAATCCTTGTATGAGCTTTACCTGGCTCGCTTGGCCGCTGCCGGACTGGAGGACTCCGATGGGGCCCACATCCGAGTGGCGAGCATGGGGATAATTCCGGAGAATATCCAACATGTGATTGTCGCAGGAGTGCCGGACCTCAACCGAATCTCGGAAGCCTATCTGCGCTCTCTGGAGTCCGCCGGCGTCGTAGTCACTGTTCTGATTGATGCGCCAAATTGCAAAGAAGAAGAGTTCGACGAGTGGGGACGGCCCGATCCGAAGGTCTGGTCGCAGAAATTGCTTCCGCTGCGTCGCGAAGATTTTTTGGTCGCTGCGGACCCAGTGTCCGAGGCGCTAATTGTTGCCAAGTCGATTGGATCGGCTTCCGTGGGGGTTTGCGTGGCCGATTCGGAACTCACTACTTTTCACCTCCGTGCGATGCAAAAGGGCGATCTGGCAGCGTACGATCCTGCGGGCAGATCGTTGGCGCCGTTCGAATGCGCTACTCTGGCGAGACTTTGGCTTGCCTTTGCTTCGCATGGCCGGGTCAGCGAACTGCGAACACTCGCGGAGCACCCCGTCTTTTTGCGCCTGCTTTGTCGCGAAGCGCATCAGCCTCTCACGGCGATCCTTGCGGCGCTCGACGAGTTGCAGACCAAGATCTTGGTCGAGACCTTGGACGACGCGGCTGCGTTTATTGGCGAAAGCGGCTGCGGCAGCTCGTCCATGCACGGCGTGATTGCCGCGGTGGAGAAGCTCAGACGAACATTCGGCGCGTCTGGATCGCTCGCAGGTTTGCCTGAATTTCTTCGGGCCGTCTATTCCGGAAAGGAGGTGGCTCCTGGCTCCGGCGAGGCGGAGGCACTGGCTGCGCTCTCCGGCCTGCTGATTTCTATCCTCAATTCTCCCCTCCATCACCCAGGCTTTGCCGAGCAGATTCTATGCGAGGAAATGAAGAACTTGGCCGTTTTCGGGCCGCACGGGGAGGGTGACATCGACCTCAATGGATGGCTTGAAGCACAGTGGCTGCCCCATTCTTCCTTGATTGTCTCAGGGTGCACCGAAGGCGCGCTCCCCGGGCGAATTGCGGGTCATCCGTTTCTTCCCGATTCTGTGCGCGTCGCCTGGCATCTCCACAATAACACCGAGCGATTCGCGCGCGATGCATACGTGCTGCACTGTCTTCTCGCGGTGCGCGAGCAGAACGCCGTAAAGTTGACGTTGTCTCGAGTTGGAGCGGATGCAGAGCCTGCCAAACCCTCGCGTTTGCTCTTCCGTTGTTCTGATGCTGAACTCAGCGCTCGCGTCCGCAAGCTGTTCGAGCCCGTCGCTCCTTTGCACACCTCCACAGCTCGGGAACGCGCCTGGCCTCTGGAAATTTCACCGCGGCCACCTCCGCGTAGTCTCCGAGTGACAGCGTTTCGTGATTACCTCCAGTGCCCTCTCAGATTCTACCTCAAGCATGTCTTGGGGATGAGAAGGTTTGAGTCACCAAAAGTTGAAATGGATGCCCTCGACTTTGGGAGCGTGCTTCACGAGACGCTGGAAGCTTTCGCTCGAGCAGAAGCAATTCGCGATTCTTCAGATTACCGCGAGATTGAAGCGTTTGTCCTCACCGAGCTCGATGCCATTTTCTTGAACCGATTCGGTCGACGTCTTTCGCTGCCTTTGCGCGTTCAACAGGAGGGCTTGCGTGCGCGGCTCCGCCAGTTTGCGAGAATCCAGGCTCTGGAGCGTCGCACTGGCTGGTGCATTCGGCATGGAGAACTGTGCTTTGAAGAAGAGAGCACCCTTCATCTGGCAGGTCTGCCAATTGTAGGTAAGCTCGACCGGGTGGACGTTCATGAGGAGACAGGCCAATACCGCATTCTCGACTACAAGACTTCCGCCAAACGTAAGTCGGCCAAGAGCCAACACTTCGATTCCAGCCCTGAAAGGCAGGACGTGGTTCGGTGGCGCGACTTGCAGCTGCCGCTCTATCGGGCGCTCGCGCAGTTCCGCTGGTCGGGCGAGCCGCTCCCCCCAGTCGTCGGATATTTTCTGTTGCCCGAACGAGTCGAGGAAAGTGGCACCGACGAGCTCGCCCTTGACGAAGCCTTGTTCGCGTCGGCGAAGGCGGCGGCCGAGAGCGTGGCCGATCGGATCTGCCACGGAATTTTTTGGCCTCCTGGCGAGGCCGAATTCGACGACTTTGCCAGCCTCTTCCTCGGCGAGGATCCAAATAGAGTCATTAGCGAAAAATCCAAAGAATTCCTCAGCGGGAGAGTTTTAATCGACACGGCGTCTGTATCGTAGCCTCAGGCTCGTAAGAAGAGGGACGAGACTGTAGGGGGGGCCTAATTGTTTCTCGGTGCAGGGCCGGACACGCTGTCACCCAACCATTTCGCTGTCGTTTCGAGTGACCCAGCTCTAAAGGACGACCATTACGATCGCGCCTGCCAAGAGCAGCGCCCCGGCGAGACGAAAAGCGAGGATGTGTCGTGGCAGCGTCGCCTCTCGGCTGCCGAGCCACCGCGCCGTCGCCCAGGCAAGGACGACACTGAGAACACATCGCGAACTGTAGACGATGTTCACCGCGGTGGCGTCGCCAGAGAAACGGATCGCCACCGCCATGACCAGGTTTTGCGCGCCGAGGAGCAGTGCCCCGCCGACCAGCGTCTTGCGAGCTCTTCGGGGGGAAATGACCAGCTGTCGCAATCCCACCGCCGGCAAATAGAGGCAACACGTGAGTATGCCGACAAACGAGAACATCACCGCGAGGAAAGTGATGACCCCCACATCGACAGCCCAGTGTTGGATAAGGGTATCAGTCAGAGCGTAGGCGAGAGCCGCAGTCAGTGAATAGAGTGCTGTCGTCGCTGAATGCCGCCTCCAAGCTTCGGTTCGGGGCTGTGCCCCGGTGACAAGGAAAATACCACAGGTGCAAATGGCGGCGGCTAGCCACCACTTCATGCCGACCGCGTCCCCGAAAAGAAAGCTGGCGATGAAAGCAACGAAGACAACTTTTGCCCCTAGCAGGGGCGTCGCTACGGAGACGTCGCCCTTTCGAAGGGCCGCAAAGGTGAAAAGTTGGCCCGTAAAAAATGCTCCCGCAGCCAGGATCGGCTTATGGCCGTCCTTAAAGATGTTGGTGAAATCCACCCCGAACCAGAACGGCACATAGAGGATCGACATCGCCATGTTGGCGGCGAAATTAACCTGCCAGACGGTGGCGCCGGCACCCAGGGCCCGTTTCGCGCAAAGTGCGCCGATCGTGTAAACGACTGCGCATCCGAAGACCGCCAGCAGCCAGGGATTAGACATTACGTTCACCCGGCACGGATCCTTTACGGCACTTCGCCGGGGTCATCGGTGGTTTCTTCGAGGTTGAGTTCGAGTTTGTAAGCCAACGAGATGAAGAGCGCCTGACACAGGCACATCGTGTTCGTTAGAGAACGGAAACCAAAGGCATTGCCTTCCTTGACGAGGAGGAGGACGCTCGCAAAACGCGCCAGCGGCGACAACTGACTGTCTGTAATCACAAGGGCGCCAGCGCTGTTGTGACGAGCCATGCGGGCGCAATACTGGGTCTCTTTTCCGTAGGGAAGAAAACTAATCGCCACCAGCGCATCTCCCCTGCGGATACTGCTGATCTGCTCACGATACATGCCTCCGAGCCCTGGCGCCAGGATAACGCGCTTACGTGTGTGCTGGAGGGCGTAGGCCAGGTAGGAGGCCGGCGCAAACGAACGACGCACCCCGGCGATGTAGATCGTCTTCGCCTTCACCAGCAGCTCCAAGGCCTCATCGAAAGCATCTGCATCGAAACTCCCGCCAAAGGCGTCCAAGCTTTGCCGACTTCCGTCGATGAACTCGCGGGCGATCTCCGATCCTTGCAGCCTCCCGCGATTGCTCTTGATCAGCTTGCGGACACGCTGCTGGTAGCTCTGAACCGGCGCGACCTGCTCGGTGTAGGCGCGGCGAAAGATCGCTTGTAGCTCGCTGAAACCTGAAAAACCGAAGTGTTTTGCAAAGCGCACCACCGCCGAAGGATGGACATTGCACGCTTCGGCGATGTCGCCCACACGGTCCATCATGACTCTCCCACGATGTTGTTCGATGTAACTAGCAATTCTTTTCAGCTGCCGCGGCAACGAGTCGTAAGCTGCCGCGATTTTCCCAATAAGTTCGTCAACACTCAGCTGCGCCATTTGCTCTACCGGAAGGCTATGTAACCCAGGTCGAGAATTCCAGCAAAATAGAATAAAAATTCTAAATCGTCAATTGATTACAATTTATGTTGCATCTAGGCCGGCGGGCGGTATTTTCCTGCCCTCATCCGTATGAAGAGTTGCAGATCGAGTCTCGGGACCCGCCAATGCGAATGCGTTCTCACGCATCAAGAGGCTTGCGCACTTTGTCGGACGCGACGAAAATGGGGTACTCGGAGAAGCCGACTCCTGGCAGGAAAGCCCGCGTTCCCTGGCGCGCTTTAAGCAGCAGTCTCCAAAACAGTTGCACGATGAAAAATTCGACCCACTTCGCCTCCGAACGCAAGCTTGATGTTATTTGCCTCGGGCGAATTGCTGTTGATTTCTATGCACAGCAGATTGGTGCGCGTCTGGAGGACGTAAGCACTTTCTCCAAGTATCTTGGGGGCTCATCCGGGAATATCGCCTGCAACTGTGCGCGCCTCGGATTGAAGTCCGCTATGCTGACGCGTGTGGGAGATGACCACATGGGACGTTCTCTGATCGAGACTTTGGCGCGAGAGGGCTGCGACGTCAGCCATGTGGTCAAGGATGAGGATCGTCTAACTGCGCTGGTCTTGCTAGGGTTGAAGGATCGGGAGACCTTCCCGCTGGTATTTTACCGGGAGAATTGTGCGGATATGGCCCTCGACCCGAGCGACTTTGACGAGGCCTTTATTGCTTCGAGCAAAGCGCTCCTGATCACGGGCACCCATTTTTCCACAGCACAAGTGGACAAGGCTAGCCGGCAAGCTCTGGAGTATGCCCGACGCAATAACGTTCGCACCATCTTGGACATCGATTACCGGCCGGTCCTCTGGGGGCTTACTGGCAAGGCTGAGGGTGAGGTGCGCTACGTCTCCTGCGAGGGTGTAACCAGACATTTACAAGGCATCCTGCCACTCTTTGATCTGGTGGTTGGGACCGTGGAAGAATTCGAGATCGCCGGTGGGCAGCAGGACCTCATCGCTACACTCCGAGAGGTGCGCCAGGTGACCGAAGCGACTCTGGTCGTCAAACGTGGTGTGCTCGGTTGCTCAGTGATTGAAAGCGAAATCCCCTCCTCGATCGATGAGGCGCCGACCTTTGGCGGTGTTCAGGTTGAAGTGCTTAATGTGCTGGGCGCCGGGGACGCCTTTATGTCTGGGTTTTTAAGTGGATGGCTTCGTGGCAAAGATTACGAAGAATGCGCTGCCCGCGGCAATGGTAGCGGCGCCCTCGTCGTCTCCAGGCACGGTTGCGCTCCGGCGATGCCGACGGCTATCGAGCTCGACTACTTTCTCCAGAAGGCCGCCGAGGAGCCTGAGCAGATGCGTCGGCCGGACCGTGATCTGATGCTGGCTCATCTGCATCGAGTAACCGTTCCACGGCCGCGATGGGACGAGCTCTACGTCTTTGCCTTCGATCACCGCAGCCAGCTTGCAGAGTTGGCGCGCAAGGCCGGCGCCGCGGAGCGACAAGTCTCAAAGCTCAAGGAATTGCTCGTGCAAGCTGTCGCGACGGTTGAACACAAGAGGCCCGAGTATGCGGGCAAGCTCGGCATCCTCGCGGATGAAACATACGGCCAGGATGCACTGAATGCGGCTACTGGCCGGGGTTGGTGGATCGGCCGGCCCGTGGAGCTGCCGGGCTCCAACCCGCTCAAGTTCGAGCATGGCCGCTCGATCGGGACCAATCTAATTTCCTGGCCGAGTGAGCACGTTGCCAAGTGTCTCGTTTTTTATCATCCCGATGACCCTGCCGAGCATCGCCTTGAGCAGGAAGCTCAAGTGCGGGCGCTCTTTGAGGCGACGCGAGTGAGCGGTCATGAATTGTTACTGGAGGTGATCCCGCCCAAAGATCGAATGCAGGCCGACACGGTTTACCGTTCCCTCGATCGATTTTACGAGCTGGGCATCAAGCCGGAATGGTGGAAGCTGGAATCCATGAGCGCTGACCAGTGGCGTTACATCGACGAGGTGATCACCCAGCGCGATCGGTATTGCCGTGGAGTGCTTCTTCTCGGCTTGAGCGCACCGGTCGACCGGCTAGCGGAAGGCTTCAGGCAGGCGGCGGGGTCGAAAACTTGCCGCGGCTTTGCCGTCGGGCGCACCATTTTTGAGAAGCCGAGCTTGGCGTGGCTTACCGGCGAGATCGATGACAAAACCGTGATCGAGCGCACGCGAGAGACCTTCGAGAGCTTAATCAATCTCTGGCGGCAGGCGAGCGAGGAAAGCACCGGGTCAGCCAGGACAACCACCCCGATTATTGAGGAGTATGCAGTATGAATGAGACGATGACTATCGCAGAGAACCCGAGTATCGCCAAACGCGGCACGGTGCGCCTAACTACGGCCCAGGCCCTGGTCCGTTATTTGTCCGGCCTGCGTACGCGAGTCGAGGGCCCTGGAGGCGACGAGGTCGTGCCGCTCTTCGGAGGCGTCTTCGCGATTTTTGGACACGGTAACGTCGCTGGTCTTGGGGAGGCTCTCTACCAATACCGGGACAAGCTGCCGACCTATCGCGCACACAATGAACAGGCAATGGCGAATGCTGCCATCGCCTACGCGAAAGCCCACTTTCGACGCAGGATGATGGCATGCTCGACTTCGATCGGACCTGGAGCCACCAATCTTTTAACTTCCGCGGCGCTGGCGCACGTCAATCGGCTCCCGGTTCTATTCCTTCCTGGCGATATCTTTGTCTCCAGAGACCCGGATCCGGTCCTTCAGCAGGTGGAATCTTCCGGAGACGGCACCATTTCCGCCAACGATTGTTTCCGGCCGGTGTCGCGTTATTTCGATCGGATCGTCCATCCCTCGCAATTACTGACCGCGCTTCCACGCGCGATACTTACGCTCACCGATCCGGCGCTGTGCGGGCCGGTGACTCTGGCGTTGCCACAAGACGTCCAGGCGGGCGCTTTCGACTATCCGGTGGAATTTTTCGAAGCTCCGGTGGTGGAATTCCGAGCGATGCCACCTAATGAAATCGAATTAGCGGCGGCGACGCGCGCCGTCATCGCGGCGAAACGGCCGGTGATCATTGCCGGAGGCGGCGTCCTCTATGGCGGGGCTTGCGGAGCGCTGCGCGAGTTTTCCGAACGGCACGGCGTACCGGTCTGCGAGACGCAGGCAGGCAAGAGTTCGCTGGCGTGGGACCATCCGCTGCAGTTGGGCTCGGTCGGAGTGACCGGATCCACCGCTGCCAACGCTCTCACCAGCGAAGCGGACTTGATCCTTGCTGTGGGCACCCGTCTTCAAGACTTCACGACTGGCTCGAACTCGCTCTTCCCGCAGGCAAAAGTTGTCTCCGTGAATGTAAATCCCTTTGATGCGAGCAAGGCGCGTGGCGTCCCTTTGCAAGCTGACGCTCGCTTAGGCTTGGAAGCGCTCAGCAAATCGCTGCCGCGCTGGCAAGCGGAGAGTGAATGGACCGAGCGCGCCAAAAAGGAGGCCGATGCTTGGCGCGCCATCGTAGACAAGATTACGCAGCGCAGAGAACTCGCTGCCGGTGAGCTGCCCTACGATGGAGAGGTCATCGGTGCCGTCCAGCGCTCGAGCCCACAATCCACTTCCACCGACATTGCGGTTTGCGCCGCGGGGACGCTTCCGGCCGAGCTTCACAAGCTATGGCGCACTTCGACGCCGGGCGGCTACCACATGGAGTATGGTTACTCCACCATGGGCTACGAGATCGCCGGTGGCTTGGGGGTCAAGATGGCCCGGCCGGATCGCGAAGTCGTCGTCATGGTGGGCGACGGCAGCTATTTGATGCTTAACAATGAGATCGCGACCTCCGTGATGATCGACAAGAAACTCATCATCGTGCTCCTGGATAATCGCGGCTACGGCTGCATTAATCGCCTTCAGCAAAATTGCGGAAGCAAACCTTTCAACAACATGTTCGAGGACTGCCTCCAGCATGGTGACGGGGCGCCGAAGATCGATTTTGCCGCCAACGCGGCCTCGTTGGGCGCGCTCTCCGAGAAGGTTGCCAACATCTCCGAGCTCGAGGCCGCTCTCCAGCGGGCGCGAGCTGCCAAGCGCACCTATTTGATTTGTATCGACACCGATGATACGCGGACGACAGAGGAAGGTGGCTGGTGGTGGGAGGTCGCCGTCCCAGAGGAGTCTCCCAGTGAATCCATGCGGACCGCTCGGGCCGCCTACCTTCGCGGAAAAGAAAATCAAAAGCGCTAAGCAAGAGCATGAATTTGATCGTCAAACCTAAGAAAAATTCTCAAGAGATTGTCTCGGTGACGCCAGAGTCGGCGGGCTGGAGATATATTAGCTTTTCCGCGCATAAACTGGCGCCCGGAGAGACGTTGACTTTCTCCGACCCCGCAAAAGAGCTTTGCGTCGTTGTCCTCACGGGAATAGTTTCCGTTGAAGCCGATGGCTTAGCGAAGAAGGAGATCGGCGAACGCATGAGCGTCTTCGAAGATGCCTCGCCCTACGCAGTCTATTTGCCGCCGCGCGCGAAGCTCACGGTAACCGCGAAGACTGAGGCCGAGCTCGCGGTGGCGGGAGGTCCCGCCGAGGGGAAATTGCCAGTGCGCCTTATCGAGCCGGCAACCATCAAGCGGAGCGTCCGCGGAAGGGGATCAAATACGCGCTACGTGTGCGACATTCTGCCGCAGGATGAACCGGCCGAGTCGGTGCTCGTCGTCGAAGTTCGCACGCCGGGCGGACATTCCTCGAGCTATCCGCCGCACAAGCACGACATCGATAATGTGCCTGCCGAGAGTCTCCTCGAGGAGACCTATTACCATCGCATCAATCCTCCGCAGGGATTCGTCTTCCAGCGAATCTATAGCGATTCGCGTGATCTCGATGAGTCGATTGCTGTCGAGGATCGGGACGTCGTGCTCGTCCCGCGTGGCTATCATCCGGTCGTCGTCCCGCACGGCTACGAATCTTATTATTTTAACGTGATGGCAGGGCCGAAGCGCGTCTGGCACTTCTATAACGACCCCGCCCATGAGTGGATCTTGAAAGCTGCCTGAGACGAGTTCGTTATCCCAACTTAGAAAGTATCTGTTATGTCAACGAAAACCTTAGAGAAGAAAGAAACGCCAGCGACGGGTCCGACATCGGGTCGCATAGAACACTTCATCAACGGCAAGCACGTGCGCGGGGGCGGGCGAACCAGCGATGTATTTAACCCGGCGACCGGCGAAGTCTCCGCCAAGGTGGCCCTGGCCTCCAGCGCTGAAGTCGACGCGGCTGTGACCGCGGCGCGCGCGGCATTTCCAGCCTGGTCGAAGCTGTCATCTCTACGGCGTTCGCGCGTTCTCTTTAAATTCAAAGCGTTGCTCGAAAAGCATCACGACGAACTTGCGGGGATGATTACCCGTGAGCACGGGAAAGTCTTCTCCGACGCCAAGGGCGAAGTTGTCCGAGGAATGGAGGTGGTCGAGTTTGTCTGTGGAATCCCGCACCTCTTGAAGGGCCAATATAGCGATGAGATTGGCGGCGGCATCGACAATTGGAGCATGCGCCAGCCGCTGGGAGTGGTCGCGGGGATTACGCCATTCAACTTTCCGGTGATGGTCCCCATGTGGATGTTTCCGGTGGCGCTGGCCTGCGGAAACACCTTCGTCTTGAAGCCTTCGGAGCGCGATCCTTCTCCATCCCTGAGAATTGCGGAACTGCTTAAAGAAGCAGGGGCGCCTGACGGTGTGTTCAATGTAGTGCAGGGCGATAAGGTGGCCGTTGATGCGCTGATCGAGCATCCCCAGGTGGAAGCGCTTTCCTTTGTCGGTTCGACACCGATCGCCGAGTACATCTACCGTGAGTCGACCAGGCGCGGCAAGCGCGTGCAGGCTCTTGGTGGCGCCAAGAACCACCTGGTGGTCATGCCGGACGCCGATCTCGACCATGCCGCTGATGCGCTCCTCGGCGCCGCGTATGGTTCAGCGGGCGAGCGGTGCATGGCGATCTCGGTCGCAGTCGCTGTTGGCAAAACTGGTGACAAGCTGATCGAGAAGCTCAAGCCACGGGTCGAGGCTTTGAAAATTAACGACGGCATGGATCCTGAGTCCGAGATGGGCCCGGTCGTCACCGCTGTGCACAAGGCGAAGATCGAGAGCTATATCGAAGATGGGGTCAAGTCCGGTGCCAAGTTGCTTGTTGACGGTCGCGGCTTCAAGGCGCCGGGGCGCGAGAACGGATTTTTTCTCGCGGGCTCTTTGTTCGACCATGTGAAACCGGACATGAAGATCTACAAGGAGGAAATCTTTGGACCGGTCTTGTGCGTTGTTCGTGTCCCAAATCTCGACAGTGCGATTGAGTTGATCAACTCCCACGAGTTCGGAAACGGAGTCTCTTGCTACACACGGAACGGAGGCACTGCCCGTGAGTTTTCGCGCCGTGTTCAGATCGGCATGGTCGGAATCAATGTCCCCATTCCTGTGCCGATGGCGTGGCATTCGTTTGGAGGCTGGAAACGCTCGCTCTTCGGGAGCCAGCACATCTACGGCGAAGAGGGAAT
>DATLIT010000076.1:0-4023 GCA_035539295.1 Terrimicrobiaceae bacterium
CCACATAAGACATCGGCTAAGTGTTGACACTTCGCGGGCAGATCAATTCAGAATAAACACACCCCATCGGCCGCCCACGCGTTTTTGGACCAGATTCTGCGATAACCGACTGGGTGTGCCACTTTAGGCCATGAAGGCGCGGCAAAAGGCGCGGATTTGCAATGATACTTTTTGGCTTGGGAAGCGCGACAAGGCAAAAGACAATCCTAGCCTTGCTGCGAGTTCTAAAAGTATGCCCTGCCGCGAGCGGCCGGGAGTGAACTCGTCAAAGACAACCACGCCCAATGTCAATCCATCGCTGACGCCGCTGATCCTCTTTGCGGCGCGTCGCTCGCCTCGGCGAAAGGGGTGGCGGCGGCTTCGTGCACGACACGGTTACGCGCTTCGTGTGCTGCTGGCCGATGATCATCAGGCGATGCTTGCGCTGACGGCCGATGCGCTGGCCAGCGAATGTTTAGTGGTCGGTAGAGCGGGCGATGGATGCCAACTTCTGGCTGAGGCGGACCGGCTTCATCCGGATGTCATCATGCTCGACATTACCATGCCGCGACTTGACGGCATCGAAGCGGCGCGCCAACTCCAGCGCTCGCAGGGGGCCTGCCTGCCTCCTTCCTCACGGTCCATGAAGACGGCGACTGCGCCAGCGCCGCACTCGATGCGGGCGGGTTCGGCTATATTGCATATTCGATAAGAATGATCCTTGATCATCCTCGCGGCAATGCTGCTCTTGATGATGACTGAGGGAAGGTCATCGGAGGCGCGACCTTTTCGAGAATTGGTGCGGGGCAAGACGGTGATCGTTAGCCAGATCGTGTTGCTGCGGCTATTGGGCTGGCGGTGAGGCGCGTGATGGCATTGCGGCCGCTTGGCGCAGGGATTTATAGATCGACAAACTCTTGGGACGTAAGCCAGTCCGACGCTAAGCTGTCGCTATGAAGCACGAAACAGCCGCTCCTGACCGCCGCCCGCGTATCCTTCTGCTGCGGGTCTACGCGCTGGCGCTGCTGCTCGCCACGTTTATCTCTGCTCTCCATGCAGGAATTCTCTTCGCCCTCGGCGACTTCTTGACGTTGCTCGGGCAATGGGCAAGGCCCAGCCTCGGGGGGAGACCGACGGATATTCTCGTCCTCCTTGCAGCCATTTCTGTTCTTTTCGTGGCGCACATCGCCGAGGCCTCAATGTGGGCAGTCTTTTTCTGGAAGTCGGGCCACCTGGCCTCGTTCAGCGATGGCTGGTATTTCGCCGGTGTTTCGCACACGGCGCTCGGTTACGGTGATGTCGTGCTCCAGAAACCGTGGAGGAGCCTCGGCCCGATCTGTGCGATCAACGGGCTGCTTACCTTCGGATGTTCGACGGCCGCTCTCTTCCTGCTCCTGCAACTGATCTGGCACCACCGGCTCTAGCCAAAGTCCTAGCGGGAGAGCATTTCAAATCGGGGGCTGGAAAAAGAGGTCAACTCCTTCTCAATATGATCGGGGGAGGACCATCCCACGTGGCTCCCTGCGAGACTTTTCGTCAACTGCCTCGAAATAATGAACTATGCTCCTGAAGGGAGCCAGAATTAACGAACATGAAAAAAGACAAGAAAGAAGAAAGGTCGAGGAATCCGAAGGAAGACACCGAGCGCAAACGGATTGTTGATATTAAAGAAGGAACCTACAGCGACGGCCATCCCCTCGATGACATTCAATACCTTGAATGCAAGATCATCTTGAAGGGCGACCGGTTTACCTCGGTCGAGAGCTTTTACGACTTCGCCAAGATCGTGAAACGGGCCGCGGAGAACTCCGACGTTGGTTTTTCCACCAAGGGCTTCAAGGGCTTGCAGCCGCAAATCCGGGAAGTGCTCTTCGTGGATACTGAGGACTACAAACTCTACAACAACGCGTTCATCCTGCGCAGGCGCATCCCTTACCAGCACGGCTTTCTCGCGGGCGACCCGGAGATTGTTTTCAAGTTCCGCCACCCGGACATGCAGAAAACCGCTGACCTGGACGTGAGGCCAAAGCTGATCAGCGACTACCGCATCAAGTTCAAAGCGGAGATGCTGCCGCTGAAAGACGAGATCGGCGGGTTGCGCATGCTGTATTCGCACAACGTCCAGTTTCCCATGAGCCAGGTGCATGAAGCCGATCGCGCCTCGTTGGCTACCCTAACGCGCGTGTTTCCGCCCTTGCAGGCCCTGCAGATCTCGGAGGGCGAAAAGGTCGACTTTGTTCACCACACGGCTGTCGCCGAAGTGCTTCTCGATATTGGCATGCTGGACTTTGGCAAAGGGGTCACCGCCAAAGCCAATGTGGCAGTGTGGCGAACGCGCGGCGACGAAAAGCAGCTTGTGGGCGAATTTGCCTACCAGTGCAAGTTCAGGCGGAGGGACGAACTCCATGCGGTGGCGATGAAGCGCTGCGAGCAGTTCTTTTGCTCGCTGCAGTTAGCCGCGCAGGACTGGGTCTCCCTCAGCACGACCAAGACCGGAGCGGTCTATCGGCTCAAAGGCAATCCTCCGCAGGCTCACGAATAAGCCTTCGGCGGCTCGGCCTAGACGTCAGGACGAGGTTGATCAAAATCAATGAAGGAGTTGAAGAGTTTCCTGAAAGACGATTTGCTTGGCGTTCATCTTGCGGTGAATATTTTTATCGCAACAACCGTGCTTTGGTTGCTGCTTCGGCTGGGCGCCGACACCAGTCCCATCTGGGCAATCAGCGCAATGATCCCCGCGCTCGATCCGCACATGAAGCAGGCTGTGACCAATTTCCGCGGCCGCATTTTCAACGCGCTTCTCGGCTGCGCTACCGGACTTTTATTCCTGCTCGTCGGCGGAACGAGTGAGTGGAAGCTTCCGTTCGCATTGTCGGCAACCGTCCTGCTCTCCTCGTATGTGGTCCACATACCGGCAATGTGGCGGCAAGCGCCCATCACCGCCGCCATCATCATTGCTGCAGGATTGACGCATCACTCGAAGTTAAGCGGCGTTGAGATCGGCCTCAGAAGAGTTGGCGAGGTCATGTTGGGATGCGTGATGGGTTTGCTTGTTAGCTGGCTCATGTCCAAAATCTGGCCCCTGCCGGAAGCCAGAAACACAGAAGGGGCGGCGACCAAGCCAAGCTCCTCGTGATTCTCTCAGTGATCGAAGAGTCCACGGCGCTTGATATTCTCGCAAGCAGTGAAATGGATCATTCATGTTTCTTTCACCGCGCTTGCGAATAGCGTCGCACTCTACCGGGTGCACCCGCGAGTTTCGCTAGGTGGCGCGTTCGCCTTTGTTGGTCTTGGAGTTCAATGAATTTGATCACTATCGTTTGGGCCCTATTCGCCGTTTGAGAGCATTGAAGAAATACTTAGCCACCTGTGGAAAGTTTCTCGTCGGTCAGTTGCACGGACCGCTCGCATTTCGCCTCAGCCTTCAACCCATCGTGGCCGTAATCCTCGCGATTCGTGCCGGATTGAGAGACGCGAGGGCTGGTCGGCCCGCCTATTTCTGGGCGGTTCAAATGGATCTGGACCATCGAAAGGATCTATTACGAAGGCTGGAAGGATGTCGGCAAGATTTTCGTTATGCCGTGGCTTTGGACGCGATCTGCCAGCTCATCGTTTTTCGTTGGCTCTATTCTAGCGACGCACTGTTGGTCGCAGCCGTCCGTATCTGGTGATTCGCGTCTCGGTCAACCGCATCGCGAGCTTTAAAACCAAAGGCTCGGATGGGCGGTAGAGGAGAGCGTCAAAGGGTCGGCGGACGAGCGACATGGACTTGAGGCCAAAGCTGATCAACGACTACGCATCAAGTTCAAGGCGGAGATGCTTCCGTTGAAAGACGAGATCGGCGGGTTGCGCATGCTGTATTCGCAGAACGTCCAGTTTCCCATGAGCCAGGTGCATGGTCTCCCTCAGCACGACCAAGACCGGAGCAGTCTGGTCTCAAAGGCAATCCTCCGCAGGCCCACGAAGGCCCCTGAATAGACATTCTACGCGCTCGACGTCACCTCTATTAATGAGATTGCGTAGGGTTGGGGGTAGGTGAAAGGG
>DATLIT010000077.1:0-3299 GCA_035539295.1 Terrimicrobiaceae bacterium
ATTTTTACCTACGCTGAGCTTCAAGAGCGGATCCATCATGACCTGCGGGCGCAACATCCCGAGTGGGTCGAGCCGACTGGCGATTCGCCGATTTGCGATCTTTATGAGCGACGCCTTGCGGAACTGATCGCCATTTTTCAATCCACGGAAGCCAACCTGTCTGCCGCTTAACACGCCAGGCGGATCGTTCGCTTAGCACTTCGTCGGCCTTCCACGTTCGCAGCAACGTTATCTCCGCTTCCGAGGCTATATCACCTAACTCGCGAACCATGCCTGTGCAGTTGCAGGTTGATAACCGAAAAAAACATTACCTGTGAGGTGGCACCGTTCGAGTGCCTCAGGATGTGTTAGGAAAAGGTGCGCACGCTGCCGGACAGCCCTCTCATATTCCGCGACGAGAACCTGCAAGTCGGCGTTGTCGATAGACGAGGTGGAGTCGGAGTGCGCGACTTGCAGGTTGAACGAGACTTTAGTGTTCAAAGCGAAATCCTGAGTGGTGTCGCTGAGTCAGACAAAGAAATTGTCAATCGTGAAAGTCATGGACGCGCCACTTTCGCAATTTCGAGCCCCAGGTGCTTCCCCTTGCTGTTAGGCGGCCAGATCGGGCGTGCTTCACGCGGCACACAGTCCCGTGATGCTCGGGAAGAAATCCGGAACGATCGTAACGACTTGATCGATCGGAGGCGTCTGCGGGTTTAGCGGCGAGGCAGTCCATGGCATGACGAAGTTCACACCGGTCGGCTTCACGCTGGCGCTCGACCGTGAGCTTGGTGAGAGCGGAATCAAGGTGGGTGGAATTTGTCCAGGTGGAGTCAAGACTGAGTTTGCCATCGGCAAGAGTCGCACCGAAAGCAGAGTGGCCGAGTCGGGCATGCCCGATCCCGAAGACGTCTGGTGTGGTGCTCCTGGCCTTGCACACGGTCCTCAGAATTGCGTATTATTGAGGTGCAGATGCGCTCGATGGCGGAAGCGCTTGCTTGAGCGTCGAGGGCCATTTTATGAAGATAGACTTCACCGAGACGGAGCAATCCGAGAGGGATTTCTTCAACGCCGCGCTCACCGAGCACGACCTGCGATTTCCCTCCGGAATAGCCGACGTCGAGCGCAACGCTGAAATTCTCTGCATCTTCATCTCCTCCCGGATCGATGCGAAATTCCTGGACGAGCATCCGAAGCTTAAGCTGATCACCACGAGGTCGGCTGGCCACGACCATATTGAGGTAAGCGAATGCTCTCGGCGTGGCGTGATTGTCTGCGAGGCGCCTGGCAGCAATGCGAACACTGTGGCCGAGCACACATTCGCCCTGATGCTTGCTTTATCACGGCGCGTCGTCGAAGCCCGCGAAGTAAAAAAGAGCACTCGCTTTTCCTTTGAATGGTGGCGCGGATTTGAGTTGGAGAACAAAACGCTCGGTGTGATCGGAACCGGTGAGATCGGGAAGCGCGTTATTCACCTCGCCCGTGCATTCGGGATGAAAGTGCTCGCTTACGATCCCTACCAGCGGACGGGGGTAGCCAAAGGCGTTCGCTATGTGCCGCTAGGTGAGTTGCTTGGGGAGTCGCATATCATCTCGTTGCATACGCCACTGACCGCGGAGACGTTCCATCTTCTTGATCGCGACGCATTCGCCCGATGCCGGCGGGGAGCCGTCGTTATTAATACGGCCCGGGGTGCACTGATCGACACCAACGCGCTCATTGAGGCGCTGGATGCGGGAATTATCGCTGGAGCAGGACTCGATGTGCTCGAAGAAGAAAGCGTCATGCGAGAGGAGGCCGGTAAAATCGTCACGGACCAAATTATCGAGAACCTCCACCAGGCATTGTCTCAGGAAGAGGCCGGGACGCGCACCCCCGAAGGGATCAAGCGGATCGACACGCTCTTTCGCAATGAGCGGCTGCTCTCACAACCGAACGTCGTCTTCACGCCGCACGTCGCTTTTAACAGCGCCGAAGCCGTCGAACGCATGCTCCTGATGACCGTGGAGAACATCCGGGCCTTTCTCACGGGCAAGCCGATTAACGTCGTTAACTAGTAGACCCGGGCTTTGCAATTCCGCAGCGTTAATGATGCGCGCAGGCACGGCGCGAGGGAAATGCGCTCGAGAAAGCGAAATGCAAGCTTTGCACGCCTTGGCGGAAGCTGTTGCACCACCCAAGAAGAACTTCTTAAGGACGGTGTTCCGGGCGGGTGGTCTGCTTTTCCGTCGACCATCTGGGGCTATATTGACGCGCGCGCGATGGCGGACAGGCGATCCGTAAAGCGCTCGAAGCATCGCTTAGAGGCGCTCATATTTTCATCATTGCGAATGCAGATACCGTCTTGACCCGGTCAAATGCTGAGGTCTTATCCGAGTTTTGCCCGAGCGTGCCATTGAAGAGAACCTTCGCTCCCAATGAGACGCTTCTCTCGATCGAAAAAGCGCGCAGGGTATTAGGCTATGAACCCCAGTACAGCTGGCGCGCCGCCTAATCTTCAGGAAAAGGGGCGACCTGGCTTCGGTTTGTAATATGTTTGTTGAGAGCTTCGCTACCTCAGAGCCATCTACCGGCGCGGCGGAGGCTTTCGCCAGGACGCAGCGCTGCCACCAGGCAACCGCGGGTCAACATACTCCCGAGCGTTGAGTAAGAGACTACGACCGCGGCGAAATTGGCGTCGGCACGGAATTCATAGGCGAGCAGAATAGGGTTGACCGCGTCAGAAATGCGGAGCTCAGCGTCGTCACGACCGCCGCTTCGCCTTGAAACCCGAACTCTGGCTTAGAAGCGGTGCGAGCCGCGGATCCCCGCCAGCCGTAGTCCGCACGTCTTGCCCAGTCGCGCTCGATGCCTGACATCATGTTTTTCCTGCGAGAGTTGCGCTCTAAGTGTGACGAGCGCCACTGCGACAAAATCTGCGGCCAGACGTGATAGCGGCGTCCAGATTCATGCCCATTTCTCGTGTGCGTTGAGCCGCGGTCTCGCGCTCCCCGTTAGCCACCGTTCCTCTCGGCTTTATTTCGAACGGCGTATGGCAGTGATGTGGGACCGCTCGAACAGAGTGGGCTGCGTAAAAGTTTGCGCGCTGGCGGCATTGATTTGGGAATCGTGTTGATTGAGTTGACTAATGATCTGGGTCAGCGCCGTCTGATTCAGATCGGTCGAAACGCTCGGAGATCCTTGTGCGGAGGTCGTAACTCCGGAAACCGCGGGCGGCGTCGTGATGAAGACCGGTGGTGCGGCCTCGGAAAGGCTCGCGGTCGCCAAGAGGCACACCAAGATCACAAATCCCACAGCGGAATTCAGCTTCTCCGAGGAAA
>DATLIT010000078.1:0-3978 GCA_035539295.1 Terrimicrobiaceae bacterium
TTTCGATGCAGTTGCTCATCCATGCTCGCCGGAGCGACTGGCAAACCCTGCCGGGGGTCGCGAAGAATGGCAAAGGCGAGCTTCTCGACAAGCTCTTAGAAAGGCTGCCGTTTTCCCTGACGAGGTCGCAATCGGAGGTCATCGCGGAAATTCGTCGTGACCTCGCGACGCCCAAGCGGATGAATCGCCTGCTTCAGGGCGATGTCGGATCCGGCAAAACGTTGGTTGCCCTCGCAGCCATGCTGCTGGCGGTGGAAGCCGGCTGGCAGGCTGCCCTCATGGCTCCGACGCAAATTCTGGCGGAACAGCACTATCTCAACTTCAAAAAGCTTCTCGAGCCCCTGGGAATTGCCATTGCCCTTCGCACGGCCGACCGCAACGAAGATACTGCCCCGCTACCGCTGTTTGCGCAGAGCGCGGATCGAGGAGCGCACCCGGCCCCGGGCGCAATTTCCGGCGTCCCGCTCCGGCGGTCGCCGGCCGGTGACGCGTATGCTCCCCGGATCCTTGTGGGCACACATGCGCTTCTGTTTGAAGGGAGCGAATTCAACGATCTTGGGCTGATTGTCATCGATGAGCAGCATAAGTTCGGCGTGCTGCAGCGAGCGGGTTTGATCGCCCGTGGCGATTCGCCTGATGTCCTCGTCATGACGGCGACGCCGATCCCGCGCACTCTCACGCAAACGATCTACGGCGACCTCGATGTTTCCATCCTCCGGGAAAAGCCGGCCAATCGCGGAAGCGTCGTCACCGTGGTGCGGGAGACGTCAAAGCTGCCCGAGGTCATCGACTTCGTAAGAAAGCAGATCGCCAGAGGGCACCAGGCCTACATCGTTTATCCATTGGTTGAAGAGTCCGAGAAGCTTTCGGTGAAGTCTGCCACGGCCGAGTTTGAGAAATGGAGGCCGCTCCTGGCGCCGTATCCTGCCGGGCTTCTTCACGGTCGGATGGCCCCAACCGAAAAGGAAGAGGTGGTCGCCAAGTTTCGCATCGGACGCCTTGCCGCACTGATCGCTACCACAGTCGTCGAGGTCGGAGTCGATGTACCGAATGCTAACGTGATGGTCGTGGAGAATGCGGAGCGGTTCGGCTTGGCGCAGCTGCACCAGCTTCGAGGACGCATTGGTCGTGCGGAGCACAAGTCATTTTGCATCCTGCTCCACGACGTCAAGGCCGAGCAGCCAGCCCTGGATAAGCTCTCCGTCCTTGAGGGAACTTCCGACGGATTCATGATCGCCGAAGCAGACCTTCGTCTGCGAGGGCCTGGCGATTTGCTCGGCACCGCTCAGACCGGCTTGCCTCCGCTCAAGCTCGGAGATCTTTTTCGCGACGCGCAGTTGATGAACGAAACCGCAGCACTTGCCGCGAAGGTGTTCGCGGAGGATCCTAAACTCCAAAAAACCGAGCACCGCCCTTTCCGTGCGTTCCTGGCCCGATCGACCGCGAAGATCGCTGCCTCAGCTGGTTGAGCACTTCAAAATCGCACTTGATTTCAGAACTAAGCACTCGTTAATTGCGCCAAAATGGCACTAGAGAAGACTCTTCTGATCGTAGATGACGAGAAGAATACCCGTGATGGGCTTCGCAACGCCTTGCAGGACCACTACGAAGTCTACGCGGCTGCGGACATTGCCGGCGCGTTTGCAGCCCTTGAAACCGAACCGGCGGATGTCCTGATCACTGATTTGCGGCTCGGCGGCGAGGATGGGATGGAATTGATGGAAAAGGCGCAGAAGCTGCCGAAGCCTCCTATCTGCATCATGATGACCGCGTATGGAAGTGTGGATACAGCGGTGGAGGCGATGAAGCGAGGCGCTTACGACTTTGTAACCAAGCCGGTTAACATAGATCGGCTCGAACTGCTGATCCAGCGCGCCTTGCGCGAGCGGGACACCCGGCGCGAAAACGTGGAACTTCGCCAGCAGGTTAGTCGGCGCGCAGGCTTGGAAAGCATGATCGGCCATTCTCCGGCCATGGTTGAGGTCTTCGAAACTATCAAGCAGGTCGCACCATCGAGGGCTACCGTGTTGATTCAGGGCGAAACCGGAACCGGTAAGGAGCTCGCCGCCCACGCTATTCATGCGCTCAGCACGCGAGTCGCGAAGAAGTTCATCGCCGTGCACTGCAAAGCGTTTTCATCGCAACTCCTTGAGAGCGAGCTGTTCGGCCATGAAAAGGGCGCCTTTACAGGCGCTTTCGAGCGGCGCATCGGCCGTTTTGAACAGGCGGCGGGGGGAACGCTTTTTCTCGATGAGATTGGCGAAATCGATGAAAACACGCAGGTCAAAATCCTTCGCGTCCTTGGTGAGCGCACCTTCGAACGGGTCGGCGGCAACCAGACACTGGAGACCGATGTCCGCTTGATCACGGCTTCCAACAAGGACCTCGCCACACTGGTAGCGGAAGGAAGGTTTAGGGAAGATCTCTATTTTCGACTAAACGTTGTGCCTTTAACGATGCCGCCGCTGCGAACACGCAAGGAAGATTTGCCGTTGCTAGTGCAGGCGTTTCTCAGAGAATCGGCCAAGGAAAACGCCAAACCGCTTCGCGAACTCGCGCCCGAGGCGATGGCCTGTCTTCTGGAATATAACTGGCCAGGAAACGTTCGCGAGCTTCGGGCGGCGATCGAACATGCCGTCGTCATGTGCAGCACGCCGAAGATCGGCGTGCGTGATTTACCCGCGAGTGTCCGCCGACCAGTCCAAGCTTCGGAAGGCCCGCCACAAGAGGCCCACGGATTAAATTTGCACCAATCGGAGCGAAACCTTATTTTCCGAGCCCTTGAAGAAAGCGGCGGCAATCGCACCCAGGCGGCCCGGATTCTTGGAATCAGCCGCCGAACGCTGCACCGTCGTTTGAAGGAACTGAACATCACCAAGAACACGACCATTTAATGCTCGTCAGCGGCGCCCGCATTCTAAGCTCCCGTGCACCCATTCGACCTGGAAGATTCAGCCGCTTCCTGAAGATGGCGAGATTGGGTCCGCCTCTTGGGCGATGCAGCATTGCTTCTGATCGGAATGTAACCTCCACACTGGCACGATGAGCGAAAAGGAGACTGTCGCCGTCGAACTACTGTCCATCGAACAAGCGATGGAGAGGTTGGAGAGTTTGGTGCGCGAAATGGAGTCGGGCCAGCTGCCCTTGGAGAAGCTCATCAGCAGCTACGAAGAAGGAGTCAAGCTGGCCAGCCAGTGTCAGGAAAAACTCGACGCCGCCTCCAAAAAAATTCAGCTTATCACCAAAAATTCCTCTGGACGAACCGCTTTGGAGGACTTTCCTCTTGCTGCCGATGAATCATAAGCCGTTTCTGCCAACCATCCACTCCCCTGCGGACGTCAAGGCTCGCGAGGAAAAAGATCTGCCTCTCCTGGCCGAAGAGGTGCGGGCTGAGTTGATCCGCGTGCTCTCGCAAACTGGTGGCCACCTGGGGCCGAACCTCGGCGTTGTGGAGCTCACGATTGCGCTGCACCGGGTCTTCAACACCCCGCGGGACAAATTTGTCTTTGACGTGAGCCATCAAGGTTATGTCCACAAGTTGTTCACCGGCCGGCGCGAGCGCTTTTCTTCTATCCGGCAGTACCAAGGTCTGAACGGTTTTCTCCTGCGGACCGAGAGCGAGCACGATTGCTATGGGGCGGGGCACGCGGGAACGGCGCTGTCCGCGGCACTGGGAATGGCAGCGGCGCGCGACATGCTTGGCGGCGACGAACATGTCGTCTGTGTGGCCGGGGACGCGGCCTTCACCTGTGGGGTAAGCTTCGAGGCTCTCAACAATCTCGCAGCCACCACGAGGCGGCTTATCCTCGTGCTGAATGACAACGAGTGGTCTATCGCCAAGAATGTCGGGGCAGTGGCTGAGTATCTCAACCGTATCGTCGCCAATCCGGCGTTCGCACACCTGCACGACAAAGCGGGGCAATTCGTCGAGTGGCTTGCTGGAAAGCAGGCGCGACATTTCGCCCATAAGGTCGAAGC
>DATLIT010000079.1:0-3161 GCA_035539295.1 Terrimicrobiaceae bacterium
GAGGTAAACGTTGAAAGTGACGAAGTCAGAGTTTTGGGGAAGCAGATACTCAGTGGGAGGATAACTCGCGTAAGAAAAGAGTGCGCTGTCATCTTCCTCGCGACCGATGTTGATCAAGTTTTCCACGAACTCGGTAACCTGCCGCGGACCAAGCCATCGAACCATCGTGCTGGGAATTTCGTTACCCACGAGGTAGCCAAATACGGCGTTATGGCCGGCATTCTGGCCCACACCTTCGGCTACGGCGCGTTCGGCATCGCGCCGGACCTTGCGATCGTTGAGAAATTCAAGGTGTTCGCTCCAGGGAATCGAGATAAGCGCCCGCAGTTGAAATTCTTCGCAGAGATCGAGGAACCACTTGGGGGGCACGTAATAGACCCGAATTAAGTTGACCCCAGCTTGCGTCATAAGCCGGAAGTCGCTCTGGGCCTTCTCGGGTGTGCCGAAATGTGCACCTTCGGCGTCGGGCGCGAATGGACCGTAGGTAACACCTTTCGCGAAGAACTTCTGATCGCGCTCAAAGAAGAACTTCGCGCGAGTGCGCACCCGATGGTTCACGGCGATACCGCTAGGGAAGTTGATACCGCTTGTCCAGCGGGCAAATGAGCGCGCAGTGCACGGCAAGATTATATCGGCGGGAGCACGTTCGGTGGCCTAACCGGCTGTTTTGATTGCTGCGGCCGCGACGCGAACGCTTTGCTCAATGTCTGCTTCGCTATGCGCCAGCGAGAGAAATCCTGCTTCAAACTGAGAGGGCGCGAAATAAACGCCTCCATCCAGGCAGGCATGGAAATAGCGCGCAAAGCGCTGCCGGTCGGCGCGAGCGGCTTCCGTGAGGTTGCGAACAGGTCCTTCGCAAAAGTAGAGGCAAAACATGGAACCGAGGCGGTGAAAGGTGATTGGCCGTCCCGCAATCGCGGCGAGGATTCCTTTTTCGAACTTTGCCCCCAGTTCTTCAAGTCGCGACCAACCTCCTCGTTGGATGAGTTCATTGATCTGCGCGAGACCAGCCGTCAACGCGATCGGATTTCCCGACAAGGTGCCTGCCTGGTAGACTGGTCCGTCCGGCGAAAGTTGTTCCATGATCTCTGCGCGTCCGCCGAATGCGCCGACCGGCAGTCCTCCGCCGATGACCTTGCCGAGCGCGGTTAGGTCCGGCCTGACATTGTAGAGCTCTTGAGCGCCACCGGGGGAGAGCCGAAAGCCGGTCATCACCTCGTCGAAAATAAGAAGCACCTCTTCCGCGTTGCATTGCGCACGCAAGCCTTCGAGAAAACCGGGCTCGGGAAGATACAATCCCGCGTTCGCGGGGACTGGTTCCAAGATGATTGCCGCCACTTGGCCCTGGTTGGCCCGAAGGGCCTCTTCAACCGCGTCAAGATCATTGAACGGAAGAACAACAGTAAGATCTGCGAGGGACGCGGGAACGCCGGCACTGTCCGGCTGACCATGGGTGAGAGCACCGCTGCCGGCCTTTACCAGCAGAGAGTCAACATGTCCGTGGTAGCACCCTTCAAACTTGATGATTTTGTTCCGCTTGGTGAACCCTCTTGCCAGCCGAATACAGCTCATCGTCGCCTCAGTGCCGCTATTGACCATCCGTACCCGCTCGATCGAGGGAACGAGACTACAGATCATCTCCGCCATTTTTACCTCGAGCGGATTTGGAATCCCAAAGCTCAGACCTTTCGAGGCGGCGCCGCAGACGGCGGCGACCACTGCATCCGGAGCGTGGCCGAGAATGGCCGGACCCCAGGTCCCCACGTAATCGATAAGCTCTCGGCCATCCACCGTAAAAATCCGGGACCCCTCCGCTCGAGAGACAAAGAACGGTTCACCACCAACCCCTCGAAACGCTCGCACCGGCGAGTTCACACCACCGGGAATGACGCGCGTTGCGCTTTGAAAAAGCTCGTGTGAAGTCATCTGCCAGATAAAAGCTTGCCGGTAACCGATGCGCAAATTGGAATGATGTCGCGAGGCGGTCAATTCGTCTTCCAAGGATGATGAAACAACCGCAGATGGTAGATCGCTTGCTCGCGCGCGAGCGACCCAAGTCGAGTTCCCTCCTCCTGATGCGCTGGGAGCAGCTGTTGTTCCTGCATTGGGCGTGGGATCCGGCCGAAATCCAGAAGACCCTTCCCCGGGGATTGTTTGTGGACACTTTCGATGACCAAGCCTGGTTGGGCATCGTCCCTTTTTTCATGAGGAAGGTTCATCCTCGAGGTCTACCTTGCCTGCCCTGGTTGTCGGATTTTCTCGAATTGAACGTCCGCACCTATGTCTATAACAGCGCCGGGCGGCCAGGTATCTGGTTCTATTCACTCATGTGCAATCAGGCCCTTGCGGTGGAGCTCGCCAGGCGCTGCTTCCACTTGAACTACGTTCACGCGCGCATGCATGCTCGCCTCGATAAAACCGCAACCTGGACCTACCGCGCGAAACGAAGTAGAACGCCAGAGGCACAGTTTCGCTTTCAGAGCACATCAAATCCAAAGACTGAAACACAACCAGGTTCGCTCGAGTTCTTTTTGGTCGAACGTTACTTTCTCTACTCTGCGGATCGGCGGAACCGCGTCTATTACGGGCAAGTTCATCATCGGCCTTACCGTGTCGGTCCCGCCTTGCTCGAAACCTGGACTTTTGATCCCGCGGCGGCAGATGGATTTTCGACTCCCGAGCGCGGGCCTGATCACGTGCTCGCAGCGGAGGATCTCCAAGTCGAAGCCTGGCCAATCATCGCCGACCGAATTTCTAGCCCAGCATCTGGCGGCCATCGTGAGGCGACTTCCTGAAATCGAAGACTTTTGCATTGAGACAACATACGCTTTTGCGTTTAGAGTTGGCCTATGGTTAAGAGATTGGATCACACGCGCTACCGCGTCACGGACCTCGATAAGACCGTTCACTTCTACAAGGAGGTGCTTGGGCTGGAAGAGGTCAGGCGCAGCACCAGCGGCCGCGGCTCGCAGTTGATTTTCTTTAAAGCGCCGGAAAGCGACGAGCTTATCGAGATCTGCAAGTATGATGCCAGCGGACCGGTCCAGGTAGGACCCGATCTTACGCATCTGGCCTTTGTCGTGGACGACATCGAGGCGTTTGCGCGTCATTCGTCCGCCCTCGGATACCCGCTGAGCGACGGTCCACACAGGAGCTCAGAC
>DATLIT010000080.1:0-6205 GCA_035539295.1 Terrimicrobiaceae bacterium
CCGCGACTCTGCTCCCAATCACGAACAAATTGAAATAGTCCCGGGCATTGCGCCGCGAGCGGAATGGCTCCAGAAAGCATAGCGCGTCTTAGCCAGATCGCTTCGGGCTCCGTTGGTCCCGGGACGAGAAAAATATCGGCACCTGCGAGCGCCTTACGCTGGAGAGACTCATCCGCCGGTGAGATATGCACGAAGCGCTTGCGATGCTTGCGCTCAGCGATCTCGAGGGCCGTAATGTGCTCGGCTGGCACGAGGTCTAGCAGGATCAAACGCACGTCATCTGCAAGCAAGCGGTCCAACGCGGGAAACAATGTTCCCAAACCTTTAGCTTCCGAACTTTGGCTGAAAGCAACAAGGATCGCGCGCGGCTCATCCGAGGAGAGCCCGGCGGCCTTGAGAAGCTCTGAACGCTGCCGATTCGAACTTTCTGCAGGGAGTTTCCAGTCTTTGACTTGTTCACTGGACGGGATCCCATAGAGCTTGTGCTGATGTTCGCGGAGGACATTTTCCAATCCACAACCATGCTCGGGCGTCTGGGCTTCCCAGACATAGCGCTCACCAGGGAGAACGACCGCATTGGCGTACAAAATGCCGCCTTTCAAGCAGTTCATGCTCCCGTAGTATTCGACACCGTGTGCGGAGAAATAGTCGCCGGGCAAGTTCGTCAAGGCAAAGTCGTAGCTCCAGAAGTTGCCCTGAAAAGCTAGCGAGTGGGGCGTGAGAACCGTCCGATAAGGAAGCCGTTGTTCCGCGACAAAAACCGGCAGGAGCGCCGTTTGCCAGCCATTCGCCAGAAGAATCTCCGGAGACGGGTTCATCCGACCGGCCAATTCCACGGCGGCCTTCGTGAAATAAACGAAACGCGCGGCGTTATCCTGATAATCGCGCCCGTCAACCCCATAAAACCCGGACCGGTCAAAATATTCGTCGCGCGCAATTAAGAAGACCTGCACACCCTCCGGGGTCTGCGTCTCAAAAACATCGACGGGGATGCCCGCATTGCCCACCTGCACGTTGAATTTGACACGCGTCTTCTTCGACTTAGCGATCTTTCCCTCCCGGATGCTGCGATAATAGGGAATGACGACGCTAACCTCGTGTCCCAATCGAAAGAGCTCAGCCGTAAGCTCAGCAACTGCGTCGGCTAGCCCGCCGGTCCGGGCAAATGGGGTCAACTCGCTGGAGGCAACAAGGATCTTCATGCCCGTCTCAATATCATGGCGGCAATAGTCTGTCACTTGAGAGTTGAGGATGCGATTGCCAAGGTGGAAATTGCCTTAAATGACACTGGCTCTTGTCACCTGCGGACCAGCCTACGAGCCAATCGACGAGGTTCGTCGAATTACCAACCAGTCCACGGGAGAACTTGGAGCCTTGTTAACGGAGGCCTTGGCGCGCGCCAACTTTGAGGTGCTTTGTCTTCGCGGCGAGATGGCTGTTTACCCGGCTCCGCAAGACGTGAAGGTGGTGCCGTTCACGACCAACGCCTCGCTGCTGGCCTTGCTCGAACGTCTTCCCACCCAACCAGCAGCCGTCTTTCACGCCGCAGCGTTATGTGATTTCCTGGTGTCGGAAATCGAAGGGAGCGCTCGGGAGAGAAAGATTCCAAGCAACGTTTCAGAATTGCGCCTTGTCCTCCGCCCTGCCGAGAAGCTTCTTCCGCGCCTGAGATCATTGTTTCCCCCAGCAATTATTGTCGGATGGAAATACGAGCTTAGCGGCTCGCGAGAAAACGCCACTGCCCGCGCTCTCGAGCAGCTCGACGCTGCGCACACCAATGCCTGCATCGTGAATGGCCCCGCTTACGGGACCGGCTTTGGGTTCCTGGCTCGCGGCAGCGAAACAGCACGTCACCTGGAAACGAAAGTCGAGCTCTGTCGATTTCTGTGTGACTGGACAAGGGAGACTCTCAAGGGGCTCTGAAGATCTGCCAAAGTTGATCGAGCCCTGCCTTGCCAAGAAATGCGATCAGCGCAACGTAGATCGCGGCGATCACAGTAAGCCCGTACCCGCACAAAATCAGCCCTCCATCTCTCTCCATCAGTCCGAGAGAAAGACAAATAATCGCAAAGCCTGGAATCGTGTTGGTCAAAGGAAAGGGCGGTGGAATTGGCAGACTGAGGAATACTCCGGAGAGGGCGATCGCCGATCCGATCATCACTCCCATACCCGGACCGTCGAGAAGGATGCCGAGACGCGGTCGGATCACCTTCTCCACTCTCTCATAAATCGCGCATCCGAAATGGACCATCTTCTCCAGCACCGAAAAGGAGATGCTGCGATTCAAGATAAATTTCGGGAGCCAGGGTCGGTGTCCGAAGGCGATGCGAAGTCCGGAGAGGGCGATGGCCAGTCCAAAGGGGATTGAAATTCCTGGAATGGAAACAGGCGCCAGAAAGGGAAGACACAGGAGAATCACGACGAACTGCAGACCGCGGCCGTGGAGAATATTGACCATCTCGCGGATCGTCATGGCCCGGCCATTGGCTTCGCGCAGCAGACGCCGAAGTGCGTCGGAAATTCGCTCGGTGGCGTCGGCAGAGCCAATCACATCGCGCATGAGGCAGGCAATTAATCATGGCAGGTTCGGGTGCGCAAACTCTCTTGGCCCTTGCAGCGCGGGGCAAATCAGCCGAAAACAAACAATATGAACGAAGAACTCCAACAAGCCATCGATGCTGGAAAGCTGACGCCCGAAGCCGCCGAGGTCCTGTCAAAACTCGAGCCAGGTGCCAGCTGTCTGCACAAGAGCTGGGGTTTCGGGCGAGTAGCGGAGTGGAGCTTGCTGACCGGACAGATCGTCATCGATTTTCAATCCAAGAAAGGCCACGTCATGCAGGCGCAATACGCGGCAGAGACCCTGCAGCCGATTCCGGCAGAGCACATTCTTGCTCGCAAAATCGCCGATCCCGCTGGAGTTCGGAAGCAGGCTCAGGAAGATCCGGTTTCCCTGCTGCGCGATATTCTGCGCGATCACAGCGGGCGGGCCACGCTGGATCAAATTGCGGCCGCGCTCGCACCAGAGATCTTCGATACGAACACCTTTAAGAAGTGGTGGGATGTCACCAAGAAGAAACTCAAGGCTGATGGCCACTTTCAACTGCCTGGTAAGAAGGCCGAGCCTATCGTTCTGCTTGCCACGCGAACCACACCTGGCAAGGGGCTCATCGAACGATTTCGCGGTGCCCGCCATCTCAAGGATCAGGTGGCCGCTCTCGATCAGATCACTAGAGGGCTCGATGACCTCGCTCACGAAGTCGAGGAGCTTCAATCGCTCGCGGTTCAGATTGAGGACGCCGCACATAAAGGTCGTAAGCTACAATCGGCGCAGGCGGTTGAACTTCTCCTCGCTCGGGATGAGATCCTTGCTCGCCACCAAGCCCTCAAGCCGGGAAAGGACGCGCCGGAAGTCGCTGACATCCTGCGAGGCGAGCAAACCCGCTTGCCTGAGTTGCTCAACGCACTTCCCGCAGCCAAGCAGCGGCGCTGCATCGAGGAGTTTCCCAAGGCATTTTCTCAAACTTGGTTGGACGTGATACTGCGTCTCATGCAGAACGTCCCCTCGCGTCTCGTTATCGAGATTGTCCGTCTCGTTGAGCGGGAAGGACGTGCCGAGGAACTCCGCGCGGCACTTGCTCGATGGATCAGCGAACGCTCGGCATCCTCGGAAGTCCTCGTCTGGCTTTCCAAGGAACGCGGTGGCCCCTTTCCTGAGCTGTTCGGTGTCGATCTTTTCGGAGCGGTTCTGAGTGCTCTGGAACGCGACCAACTGGCGGAAAAGCGAGCTGCGCGCCTCCATGATTTGCTCCTCGAAGACCGCACGCTGGTTGGAGATTTCCTGGAGTCGGCGGAACCCGACGGAGTGCGCGATGCCATGCGCCGCCTTCTCTTAACTCCCGTGTTTGACGACCTCAACAAGCGCTCGCTACTTGCTCGCATCGTCAAACTCTATCCAGAAATACAAGCAATGATCACGGGCGAGCCGGGTGAAAAAGAGGAGACGCTAACCGTTTCCTGGGCCAGCCTCGAGAAGCGCAAAGCAGAGTATGAGGACCTCGTCAACCGACAGATCCCTCAAAATACCAAAGACATCGCTACGGCGCGGTCGTATGGAGATCTGCGTGAGAACTTTGAGTTCAAATCAGCCAAAGAACAACAGCGCGTGCTGATGCGTCGCCGCGCGGAAGCTGAGCGCGACCTTTCCCGGGCACGCGGAACGAACTTCGAGAATCCTGATACGTCACAAGTCTCCATCGGCACCGTCGTCACCCTGCGCGAAGCGGCCGGAACTGAAGAAACCTACTGTATTTTGGGAGCCTGGGACAGCGCGCCCGAACTAGGAATCATCTCTTACAAAGCAGTCATCGGGCAGGCGCTCCTCGGCAAGGGCGTCGGCGAGAGCGCAGAGCTGCCGACCGAATCAGGAACTCGCAGCATCACTATCGTCCAGATCGAGCCTTTCAGAAGTTTGGACGATCTCCGCGAGAAAGTTCACCCGCTTCCCGAGCCGGCCACCGTCTGAACGCTTCCGCCCGAGAAATCTGCTTGCAACCGGACGCGCGAAAGCGTTTCTAGAACTCACCACCTTTAACCCTCCACTGCCATGTCCGATACCCTGATTACAGCCGTCACTGCCCGCCAAATCATTGACTCTCGCGGCAATCCTACCGTCGAAGCTGACGTGGAACTCGCAGGCGGCGCCATCGGGCGCGCTGCTGTGCCCAGCGGCGCTTCAACCGGCGAGCACGAGGCGTGGGAGCTTCGCGATGGAGTCAAAACCAGCTATCTCGGCAAAGGCGTGACCAAGGCGGTCTCGAACGTCCAAAAAATTCTCGCTCCGGAGCTAGTCGGCATGGATGCGCTCGACCAAGTCGCAGTCGACAAGGCGATGATCGCGCTCGATGCGACGGAGAACAAAAAGAAGGTCGGAGCCAACGCCATTCTGGCAGTTTCCCTGGCGACCGCAAAAGCTGCCGCGCAGCAGGTCGGAGTACCTCTCTATAAATAACTTGGCGGACCGAACGCGAAAGTTCTTCCGGTGCCGATGATGAACATCCTCAATGGTGGCGCTCACAGCGATGCGCCTATCGACTTTCAGGAATTCATGGTCATGCCCAAGGATTTTCCCACCTTTTCGGAAGCCCTTCGAGCTGGTGTCGAAATTTTTCACGCCCTCAAAGGCGAACTGAAAAAGCGAGGCTTGTCCACCGCGATCGGAGATGAGGGCGGTTTTGCTCCGGCACTTTCCTCTGCCGAGGATGCTCTCGACTCGATCGCCAACGCGGTCAAGGCCGCCGGCTACAAGTTCGGCAAGCAAGTCTTCATCGCGCTCGATTGCGCTGCGAGCGAGTTTTATGAGGCAGGGAAAAAGAGCTACGTCTTTAAGAAGTCAGATGGTTCTAGGCGTTCGGCCGAAGAAATGGTCGACTTTTATAAGAAGCTTTGCGCCAAGTACCCAATCGTTTCCATCGAGGACGGTTGCTCTGAGAACGACTGGGATGGCTGGAAGCTTCTCACCGATGCCCTCGGCAGCACCGTCCAACTGGTGGGTGACGACCTTTTCGTGACCAATGTTTCGTTCCTACGCAAGGGCATCGAAAGGGGGGTCGGCAATTCGATTCTCGTCAAGGTAAATCAAATTGGATCTCTCACCGAGACCCTCGATGCTATCGAACTGGCAAAGGAAAACAAATACACGGCTGTCATTAGCCACCGCTCCGGCGAGACGGAGGACACGACCATCTCCGACATCGCCGTGGCGACGAACGCCGGACAAATCAAAACCGGGTCGCTTTGCCGCACCGACCGCGTTGCCAAATACAATCAACTCATTCGCATTGAGGAAGAGCTTGGTAGCGATGCTGTTTACGGCGGGAAAATGCGCTGAATACGGAAAAGCTTCGGCTGAGATAATCCCCTGTCGGCACATAAGCAAATAATTCCGTGCCCTTCGTACCGGGCATGCTAGTATGGACGGATGAGGTCACTGGCGGAGGCGCGACGCACGAGCGATCCTTCCTTTTGGAATGCGCTTAATCGTGTGCTCTTGACGCTCGTTATCGTGGGCAGCGTCGCTAGCCTCATGCTGTGGTTTTATCCCGAGCTCGTCCGGCGCGACCAAATGGCTCGCAACCTTCTCCGAGAGCGCGAAGAGCTTCTTGCCGAACAAAACCTGCGGAAACATCGCGAACGGGAAGTTTACCTG
>DATLIT010000081.1:0-3680 GCA_035539295.1 Terrimicrobiaceae bacterium
ATGGATGGCGGGCGCGTGCTTCGTTCGCTGCTCGCAATGGTTCTTCCTTACGGGCGCGCCACGCAGATTGCAGCCTGGATCGGACAGGCCCTGGCGTTTGTCTTTGGTTTCATCGGACTTTTTGGCAATCCACTGCTCATCTTTATAGCCCTCTTTATCTTTCTGGGAGCCCAGCAAGAGGCGGCGATGGCGCAAATGAAGGACCTCTCGCTGAATCTGCCGGTCTCCGAGGCGATGGTTACTCACCTGGTCAGACTTCCTCCCGAGGCCACGTTGGAAGATGCCGTCGAGGCGCTCCTCCGCACATCCCAGCACGAGTTTCCGGTAGTGGATTCAGAAGATCGAATCCTCGGCGTACTTACACGAGACAGGCTGATCGCCGCATTGAAGCAAAGGGGATCGACAGCGGCGGTCGCGGACGTCATGCAGCGCGACCTGCCGACAGTCCGGGCAGACGAGCCATTTGACAAGGCGTTTCAGCTCATGCAGGAAAGCGCCTTTCCTGCGCTCCCGGTGGTGGATCGTTTTGGCAGGTTGCGCGGGCTCATCACCCCGGAGAACATCGGTGAATTGATGATGGTCAGCTCGCTGCTGCCGAAAGGGGGGAGACCGGCCTGGCGCGGTTCCCCCTCCTAAATTGACACTCCGATGAGAACCGTCGCCCTGCCATCTGGCGAACAGGTGTCGGCTTTAGGCATGGGAACGTGGCGGATGGGCGAGAACACGGCGAAGCGCGCGGAAGAGATCGAAACATTGCGGTTAGGACTCGAGCTTGGTGTCACTCTGATCGACACCGCCGAGATGTATGGAGAGGGCCACACCGAGGAACTTGTCGGCGAGGCGCTCAAGCATAGGCGCGACCAGGCGCTCATCGTCAGCAAAGTTTACCCCCACAATGCTTCGCGCAGCGGCGCGATCGCTGCGTGCGACCGGAGCTTGCGCCGGTTACGAACCGACCGAATCGACTTATATTTGCTGCATTGGCGCGGAAGTGCGCCGCTCGAAGAAACAATCGACGCCTTCATCACGCTGCAGCGCAAGGGCAAGATCAGGTGTTACGGAGTAAGCAATTTTGACGTCGATGACATGGAAGAGTTGTGGCGAGTTTCGGAAGGTTCCTCAACCGCGACCAATCAGGTGCTCTACAACCTTAAGCGCCGGGGCATTGAATGGGATCTTCTTCCATGGCTGCGCAAGAGGGGTGTGCCCATTATGGCGTATTCACCGATCGAGCAAGGCCGACTCGCGCATGAGAAGCGGCTTGCAAGTGTTGCACGCCAGTCCGGCCTGTCCGCCGCTCAAGTCGCACTGGCTTGGTTGTTTTCCAGCAATGACATCATCGTGATCCCGAAGACTAGCAGCCCCTCGCGACTTCGGGAGAACCTTCGTGCGCTTAATTACGAACTGACCTCGAGCCAACTCGCGGAACTAAACCGTTTGTTCCCTCCGCCGTCAAGACGCCGGCCTCTTGAGATGACCTGATACGGGCCGGCGTGAACTGTTTGATTTGCCTCCCGACCAGCGTCGCAGCTATCGCGACACGGAAACCGAGTTCATGTCTGACGGACTCTCGCCTGTTGCGATGTTATTCGCGGTGATGTAAGGCCGGCTCGAAATTCGCGGATGGCATTGCTTCAAATTATAATCAGCGCGGTCATCTTCGCGACTGCGCTGATCGCTCGGGACACGCAGTTATTTACAAGCGCGAGCCACGTGCTGCCGCCCTTTGGCTTCTTGTCATCTGGCTCATTCCTGCGGCCGGTTCGATCCTGTATCTGCTCTTGGGCGTCAATCGCGTGCGGCGGCAGGCGGTCGCGATGCGAAGCGAGATGGTCCATTATCGCACGACCACCGACAAGACCTCGCAGAAAGCTGGTCGACCGCAAATCGTGTTTGGTCCAGAGGACGAATCATTCCACCTGTTCTCCCGGCTCGTCGAGCGAGTGACGGCACGGCCCTTGGTAGGAGGGAACGACATCGTGCCATTAACCAACGGCATCGAGGCCTATCCGGCCATGCTTCAGGGGATTGAAGGCGCGAAAAGATCGATCGGCCTTTCCTACATTTTCGATGGCGCCGGTGGCGGGAAGCACTTCGTGGATGCTCTTGGACAAGCGAATCATCGCGGCGTCGAGATTCGGGTTTTGATCGATGCAGTTGGTGCGAACTATTCGTGGCCTCCGGTTGCTCGACGGCTCCGCGAACAAGGAGTAAGCGTGGCGTTGTTCAACCCACGCTTGATTCCAAAATGGGTCCCCTCCCTCAACCTGCGTAACCACCGAAAAATTTTGGTCGTGGACGGTGGGCTTGGCTTCACCGGCGGCTTTAATATCAAACGCGAATATTGGAGCCTCGAGGCGGACACGCGACCTTTTCGCGATATGCATTTCCAATTGACCGGACCGGTCGTTGCCCATTTGAGGGAGACATTCATAAACGACTGGCAATTTACCACCGGTGAGCCGCTCCGTAGCGAGCGATGGTTCCCGGTGCTCGCGTCTTCCGGAAAAATGTTTGCCCGAGGCATCGAGGCGGGGCCAGATGAGAGCTTTGAACGACTCCGTTGGGTGATTATCGGCGCTCTCAATGCCGCCCGACGATCTGTATGCATCATCACGCCCTATTTTCTGCCGGATACCGGGATCATTTCAGCTCTCAATGCCGCCGCGATGCGGGCGTCGAGGTCGACATCCTCCTGCCCGAGCGTTCCAACCTTCCTTATGTTCATTGGGCAACGTTCGGACAACTTTGGCAAGTGCTCGAGCGGGGCTGCCGTGTTTGGCTTAGCGCGGGGGAGTTTGATCACTCCAAGCTCATGATTGTCGATGAGGCGTGGTCGCTCTTTGGTTCGGCAAATTGGGATGCGCGCAGTTTGCGACTTAACTTCGAGTTCAATGTCGAATGCTATGGCTCGGAATTCTGTCAGCGGCTTTTGCACACAGCGAAAGAACGGGTCCTCTCTGCGCGCGCACTCTCGCTGGGCGACGTGGATGGACGACCCCTCGCGATCAAGGTGCGCGACGGAATTGCCCGACTCTTCACGCCGTACCTTTGAGGGCTCGACAATCAGGAAGGCTGTCAGCTAGTCCGCGCCCTCTGCAATTTTCTTCGCAGCTTCTTGGATGGCCGACTTCGCTCAATTGGCTGCGATCCGACTTGAGGCGAAACGCGACGCGCTCGCCGCAAACGCCAGTGCTGCGGCGCCTCTCCCACGTGCTGTTTAAAATGCTTCGAAAGCTGAAAGGCAGAATGTAAACCCAAGAATGTCGGCGATTTCCTGCACCGAACGGGTTGTATTTGCGGGGAGTTCCTGGGCTTTCTGTAGACGGACTTGACATTAGTACTGCTTTGGACTGAGGCCGATGCGTTCGGTGAAAGTTTGGCGGAGGTGCGAGTAGCTGACGCCGAGTTCGGCCGCGATCGCAGACTGAGACGCTCCTGACAACGAAGAGCAATCAACGCATGCGCACGCTCGATCAACTCATCGATGCGGCGATCGAAGCGGGGGTCGCTTTGAAGAAACCCGATCACCGACAGCAGATGAACTCCCATGGTGGAGAGGAGGTGTTGATTTGCCAACGCGCCGCGGGAGGCAAGTGCGTGGCAACGCTCGAAGCACCTTAACAAGTCAGGTTCAAGGCCAGTATGAAGGATAGGCTGACTTGGCTGAACTATTCCCG
>DATLIT010000082.1:0-5763 GCA_035539295.1 Terrimicrobiaceae bacterium
GTGCTGCGCCGACTCGAGGGCGTTGATGCCTTCGGCCTCGCGTCGATGCCGGCTGCCAGCGTGCTTGTCACGCAGCGACTCTTGCCTTCGGATGTTGTCTCGCTTTCCCGGCGCGATGTGGCGGCGATTTTGGTGGAGTCACTCGGCCAGGGTTCGCATGCGGCCTTGCTCGCGCGGGAGAAGGGCATTCCCGTAATCGCCGAGCTGCCGAATCTTGTCGGTCAAATTGAAAGCGGGGAGGTTCTGCTCGTTGATGCTTTTGCGGCCGTCGTAGTTATTTCTCCAACAGAAGAAACCCGGCAGACATTTGAGCAGCGCCTTGAGAGTCATCGAGCAAGCTCTTCTCGTTCCAAGGGCGACTGCCGGGCGCCGGCGATAACTCGCGACGGACATGCAATCTCGGTCGAAGCAAATATCGGCGCTCACGATGACATTGAGATGGTTCTCGAGAATGGCGCTGATGGCATTGGCCTGTTCAGAATCGAGCAGCTCTACCTCGCACGGGAGCTTCTTCCCAGTGAGGAGGAGCTGTTCCACGACTTGGAAGCCGTGCTCGGACCTCTCGCTGACCGACCGGTGACGATTCGCCTTTTGGACATGGGCGGCGACAAGCCACTCCCTTCCGTGCGGATGCGCCCGGAGTCGAATCCCTTGTTAGGAAGGCGGGGAGTGCGTCTTCTGCTCGCCTTCCCGCAGTTGGTGGAGACGCAACTCAGGGCTCTCTTGAAGCTTTCCCGACAGCAGGCGATACGTATCCTCGTCCCGATGATCGCTCTCGAACGTGACATGTCGAGAATTCGCGAGATTTTCGAAGCCATTGCCCGGGAGATAGGACAAGAAAGCCTGCCGCCGCTTGGAGCGATGATCGAAACACCTTCCGCCGCCTTAACGGTAGCCGACATTGCGCGCCATTCGGATTTTCTCTGCATCGGAACAAATGACCTCACCCAGTACACACTGGCAGTCGGGCGTGACGACGCCACGGTGAGTGAGTATTACATTGATGATCATCCGGCCCTATTACGATTGCTTAGCATTATCATCCAAGACGCTGGCGACAAATCAGTGACCATTTGTGGTGAACTTGGCGGCCGGGAAGAGGCGATCCCCTCGCTTCTTCGGCTCGGTTTCCGGGGACTTAGCATCGCTCCTCTGCTTATCCCGGCGACCAAGGATCTTATTCGATCACTCTCCCTTAGTGATTTCCCTAAGGAGTATCCGGTCACATCACCCGCCGTGCGCTTGGTTTCCGCGAGCTGATGAAGCATTGCAGATGAAAAGGTGCCGTTGGGCAGAGTCCCCGCTCATGATCGCCTACCATGATCAGGAATGGGGGCGTCCGCAGCACGACGACCGGATTCTTTTCGAATTTTTGATCCTCGAAGGAGCCCAAGCCGGGCTTAGCTGGGAGACGATCTTGAAGAAGAGACAATCCTATCGAGAGGCATTTGCTGATTTCGATCCGGAGCTAGTCGCGCGTTACGATGGTGCGAGTGAGGAGCGCTTGCTGGCGAATCCCGGAATCGTCCGCAATCGCCTCAAGATAAAGGCGGCAATCACGAATGCGCGTGCATTTCTCGCGGTGCAGCAAGAATTCGGCAGCTTTGACGCCTACATCTGGGGATTCGTTAAGGGGCGCCCCATCCTGAACACCCGCGCAGCGCGCGAACTGCCGACGCGCACCTCGCACTCGGACGCCGTGAGCAAGGATCTAGCACGTCGCGGTTTCAAGTTTGTTGGAACGACGATCTGCTACGCCTTTATGCAAGCCACAGGTCTGGTAAACGATCACGAGAAAAGCTGCTTTCTCTATGGACGCAAGTTCTAGGGTAGATCTCCAGGTTATGGATAAGGAATACTTGAAGGCTCTCCAAGCACCGCTTAAAGCAAAGTACCGAGACGACCCCAACAGTGCGCTGGTGACTCTTCGCGCAGAAGGGCTGGCGTCGGAAGGAGTTTCCTGCAGCCTGGAAGTGGGCCGCGCTCTCGTCAACGCAGGTCTGCATCAGGCAGCGGGTGGAGACGGTTCGCAAGCTTGCTCCGGTGATATGCTTCTCCAAGCGCTGGTTGCCTGCGTCGGCGTTACGCTGCGTGCGGTCGCGACTTCCCTCGGAATTCCCATGAGAGAGGCAAGGATTGTGGCGGAAGGTGACCTCGACTTCCGCGGCACGTTGGCCGTCTCCAAAGATGCTCCGGTCGGCTTTCACGCCATCCGGTTGCAGATCCTCGTCGATACCGAGGCAGATTCCACGACGGTAGCAAAACTCATCGAGCTAACGGAACGCTATTGCGTAGTTCTGCAGACGCTGCGAACCCCCGTGGCTGTGACGACGAATCATAAACTACGCGCAGAAGAGTAGCGCGAAATTTACGGAGAGCAGACGGTCCACGCGGCAAGCGGATATCGAAGCCAATTTCCGCAGCTTTCCGGAGATCCTTCGAGGAGGCTGAGATGACTCTCATTTTTTTGGATGACTTCGAGTGCCGAGTTTGTCGCTTCACCGATCGACTAGGGTCTACGATCAGCCGGAAAGCGGTTGCGGTGTCATCTTACCGAGGCTATTCGTAGTGCATCCATGCATCTGGCGAAAAGGGTGATTACGCCTTGGGGAGTGGTCGCGTTCACCGCGATGGCGATTCTCACCTATATTTTTTGGAAAGGTCCCGAACGCTTCTACTACGAGTCCTTTGGGACCTGGATTGTCTCACCTGGGATTTATGTAAGGCTTCTTCCCGTTCCCCTAAACGAGTGGCTTCTCACAGGCTTACGCGATATCCCCTTATTAGCTTCCGCATTGCACCTGGTGCCTCTCGCGCTTTTGTCACTCTCGTTCGCGCTTTCGTTGTATTCGATCTGGAACAAAACGGTCGTCCACGCCTTCATTTCGCTTGGCTTAGCAGCGGCCGTGTTTTCCGCTTATCACTTCCTGCAGCCGTTTGGGATTACCTTAATTCATTATTGAACCCTTCGCAGAGGAGATTTCTTCGGTAGACTCAAGGGCGCAGGTGGCTTTTCAGCTCAAGTCTCTCCTCCAGCAAGGCGAAGTCAGCGTGACAGCGTGCCCGCCATTCGGGCGAGGATTTCTCGGTTGCGCGGGCGGGAGAAGGTGGGCACTCTCTGATTATGGGCATGGCATTGGTAACTCTCGCCGCAATCGTGTGCGGCTTGGGACTTCTCGGCTTGTTTGCCGTGGGCCAATACAATACGCTGGTGGCGCTTCGAAACCGCTACAAGAACAGCTTTTCGCAGATCGATCGGCAACTCAAGGTCCGTTACGACTTAATTGCAAATCTGGTTGGAGTCGCGAAGGATCACCTCGAGAACGAGCATGAAACGCTCGACGCGGTGACATTGGCCAGAAACGCGGCCTATTCGGCCGGGGCGAAAGCCGCGGCAAATCCTGGTCATCCACAAGCAATAACGGATCTTGTCGCCGCAGAGGCGAGATTGCGGGACGCGCTTGGGCGCTTTTTGGCCATGGCGGAAGCACATCCCGGCCTGAACGCAGAGGGAAATTTGTCCCGGATCTACACGGAGCTAACTTCGCTGGAAAACAGGATTTGCTTTGCGCGCGAGGCCTATAACGATGCCGTGATGGTTTATAATATTCGACGCGAAGTCTTCCCCGCCAATCTTGTTGCGCGCATCTGTAATTTTGCTGCGGCGGAACTTTTCCAGATAGAGTTCGTCGAACAGGCTGCTTCGAAGGTTTCGCTCACATGATTCCCTTGAGCCCGTCCCGCTCTGTCTTCGCGGAGCAGGCGGCGACCGCTAACGTCGTTCCGGTTTGGACGGAGATTGTCGCGGATGGAGATACCCCCATCTCCGCCTTCGCGAAGATCGGAAGAGATGTGCCTTCTTTTCTCCTGGAATCCGCGGAGCAGACCGATCAGGTCGGCCGGCATTCGTTTCTTGGCGCTGGTGCGAGAATCATGATTTCGGCGCGAAACAAAACTGTGACTGTAACTCAGAATGATCGGGTCCGGCGCTTTGAAGCCGCACGCGATCCGCTCGAGGAGCTGGAGAAGATCATGCGGGCCTATCGCATTGCGCCGGCGGAAGACCTTCCGGGTTTCTATGGAGGTGCGGTCGGTTATCTTGGATATGACTGCGTGCGGTGGTTTGAGCCGAGCGTTGCGCTGCCGCGAAGTGACGATCTTGGCATTCCCGACATGTTCTTTCTCGTGACCGGAACGGTCATCATTTTCGATCATCGTCGCCGGAGATTGAAGATCGTTGCCAACGCGTTTATTGATTCGGCCGGGTGGGCGGCCGCCTATGACGAAGCCAGCCGCGAAATCGAGGCGATCCTCGACAAACTGGCACGCCCAATTGCTTTTGTGCCGATTTTCACGCAGAGCGAGCCGCCCCGCGGCAACGCGACGAGCAACACGACGCGTGAGGAGTACCATCAGATGGTAAGTCGTGCTCGAGAGTACATTCGTGCCGGGGACATCTTTCAAATGGTCCCTGCACAACGGTTCGAGACGGAGTTCACCGGTGATGCGCTGGATCTTTACCGGACATTACGTTTCATCAATCCGTCGCCGTACATGTTTTGCTTGCGGTTTCCGGAAGGATATTCGCTCGTGGGAAGCTCGCCCGAAGTGCACGTTCGCCTGACGGACGATCTCGTGGAAATACGGCCGATCGCCGGCACTCGCAAGCGTGGGGCCACCACGCAAGAAGATGAAGCCAACGCCGCCGACTTGCTCGCGGATCCGAAAGAGCGGGCCGAGCACCTGATGCTGGTCGATCTGGCGCGCAACGATGTCGGTCGCATCGCGAAGTACGGCAGCGTGAAAGTGACAGATTTCATGACGATTGAACGCTACAGCCACGTGATGCACATTGTCTCTCATGTTTCCGGGAAGCTCTCGGACGGCCGCACTGCTTATGATGTCATGCGAGCAACCTTTCCTGCCGGAACGGTCTCGGGATCACCGAAAGTCCGGGCCATGCAAATCATCAACGAGCTCGAGAAGAGCAAGCGTTGCACGTACGCAGGCGCGGTCGGCTATTTTGCCTTCGATGGAAATCTCGATTCCTGCATCGCTTTGCGAACCGTCCTCCTGAAGGGTGGAAAAGCGTATGTTCAGGCCGGCGGGGGAGTAGTTGCGGACTCAACGCCTGAGGGCGAATATCAGGAAAGCTTGAACAAAGCGATGGCCGCGATGCGAGCCATTGATCGCGCCCGAAAGTCTTAAAATGCTTCTTGTCATCGATAACTACGATTCGTTCACCTACAACCTCGTTCAATACTTTGGCGAACTTGGCACCGAGGTTGTCGTTTTCAGAAATGATCAGGTGACACTAGATCAAATTGAGGAGATGAACCCCGAGAGGATCGTCGTCTCCCCGGGACCGTGCACGCCGAACGAAGCCGGGATCAGCTGTGATGTGATCGCCCGATTCGGATCAACCAGACCCACATTGGGCGTCTGTCTCGGCCATCAGAGTATCGGTCAGGTCTATGGAGGTGAGATTGTGCGCGCCGATCGCCTCATGCATGGGAAGACGTCAAACATCTATCATGGTGGTGAGAACGTCTTTGCAGGATTACCAAAGCCTTTTGAGGCGACCCGCTACCACTCTCTCCTGGTGCGGCGACATAGCCTTCCCGAGTGCTTGAAGATCACCGCATGGACTGAGGAGGACGAGATCATGGGTTTGGCGCATGTCGAGCACCCAGTCTTCGGCGTGCAATTTCACCCGGAATCTATCCTCACCTCGGAAGGGAAGAATCTCCTGAGAAACTTCCT
>DATLIT010000083.1:0-4871 GCA_035539295.1 Terrimicrobiaceae bacterium
TACCTTCGTCGCAACCAAGACGCGAAAGATCGAGCACGACAGCCGAGCGATGGCGCTTCGGATATTTTCAGTTCATTTTTCGTCTATTCCTTTCGTTCGTGTTGTGTTCTTAATTCCCGCAAACAATGGACCGGCTCGTCAAGGCTGCCACAACGTATTGCAAAGCCCTCGTTCTTTAAGCCCGCCACAATCGCGCCATCGATGCCGACAGGGTAGATTGCCCGCAACCTCGGTTGCAGCTTCTCGTGGCGGCCTTCGTTCCAGATTGTTACTAGCCTGGTTTTCGATTTTCAATTTCGAGTAGAGCAGGGCCGCTCTAGGGTTCAGCCTTTGACGCCGCCGGAAAACGTCTGTACGAAAAACCGGCGAGCAAATCCGAAGGCGACCACAGACGGTAGCATGTAAAGCAGCGCGAGAGCGCTCAAGAAGCCATAGTCAATCTCCTGGACGCGCAGAAAAGCGCGAAATAGTCCGAGTGGCAACATTTGCAACTCGGATGAAGACAGCAAGATGAGCGGCATTAGGAAATCCCCCCATGCGCCGATAAATGCAAAAAGACCCGCCGCGCCAAGACCTGGCAGAGCTAGTGGTGCGAGCACAAAGCGAATACGCTGAAACAGGGCTGCCCCGTCTACGAGCGCCGCTTCATCGTAGTCCTGCGGAATGGTGTCGAAGTAGGTTTTCATGATCCAGAGCGCAAGCGGCAACTGCATGGCAGCAAAGACGAGTATTAGGCCAAAATAGCCATCGACCAAGCCGACTACCCGCATAACCGGGCGGACCGATTCGGGATGAATGAAAGTGCGGACAAAAGATTCGATCGCCTTATTACCGGTGAGCAGAATGTTATATAAGGGGACAATCAGAGCCGGTGGTGGCACGACGCGGACTAAAATGATCGAGTAAAGGAACGGCCGTTTCCACCAGGCGTTTGTCCGCGACAACGCGTAACCACCGAGGCCGGCGAACACCAGGACGATGATTGTGGCAGCCCCGACAACGACGAACGAGTTGAAAAACCATCGAGCTCCACCCTCCCGCACGAAAATGCCGATATAATTGTTGAGCGTCCAGGGGCTAGGCCAGCGAAGAAACAGCGAAGCGTTTCCATCGAAGGAAGACAGGATCAACCAAATGAAGGGAATCCCACAGAAGAGTGAGATCAGCGCAAGAGTTACATAGGCGACCGCATCGCCGCCAAAAATCGTGGCAACAGCAACTTTTGATTTGCTCATAACTTTAAACCTGAACTTTGAGAGCACGCACGTAGACCAACCCGATAGCCATGGAAATGACTAGACTGACCACCGCCACTGCCGAACCGAATCCGAGCTGAAAGGCCGTGAAGGACTGGTTGTAGATGTAGATGCCAATGATCTCAGTGGCATTGCCAGGCCCCCCGCGGGTGAGAGCGTAGACGAATCCGAAAATCGAGATCGTCGCAACAGTCGAGACCAGCATGTAAAGAAATATGCTCGGCATGATTAGCGGAAGCGTGATGAACCGGAAGATCTGGCGAGGTGAGGCGCCGTCGATCCGAGCCGCTTCGTAGATATCAGCTGTCACCGCACTAAGACCCGCCATCATTAGGATCATCGCGGAGGCAATGCCACGCCAGATATTAGCAACGATGATCATGGCAAGCGGAAACTGCTGCAACCATTGCACCGACAGACCGCCCAGCATCCGATTTAGCGTCGAATTCTCGCCACCAGCCAGCATCGAAATCCAGATGAAGCCGGCGACTACTTCAGGGACGGCATTCGGCAACAGGATGATGGAGCTAATCAGATTTTTGAAGCGGAGCGGCCGACGCAGCAGAACGGCGGATACGAGCCCCAGGACGAACTGGCCGATCACCGCTGATCCAAGGACAAACCAAAACGTCACCACCAAAGAATGCCAGAATCCTGCGTCCGCAAATAGCCGCACGTAGTTGCGCATGCCGACGAAACGAGGGTGCGTTGCCGCCGCCCCGACGAGCGAAGCATTCGTCAGGCTCAAATAGATCGAGTAAACCGCCGGGTAGACGACGAGAGCACCGATGAGGAGAACGCAGGGTAGAAGAAGGAGCTTAAGCTGCCAAGAGGTGCGGTCGTGATAGTTTAACATATGAGCTTGCGACTTTGTAAAATCCACGACTAAGCCCCGCGGCCTCGCGGCAGTCTCCGGGGGAGGCCGCGGAGTAGTCGTTTTCAGTTATTTGACGGCTTCGTCGCCAAGGACATCCTTGGCATAGTCAACCAGGATCTTCTGAGCGCCTGCCGCATCAGTCTTCTTGCGAAGCAGTGCCTCGGTCGCGCGCGCCACTCCTTCGGTAACCGCCGAGAAGCCCTCCCCGGTCTGCAGATAGGTTCCGCTTCCCTTCTTCAGATCGGCGTGAATTGGAACCAGCGCCTCGAGCTTTTGGAATTCCGGATCGGCCGCCGCGTCCATGCGGCCTGGGATATTGCCGAGGTTTTGCGCGTACGCCACGTCGGCCTTGACCGAACCCAGCTCGAGGAGGACCTTTTTGGCAAGCTCAAGATCAGTCGCTTTTGCGTTAACCGCCCACGGGCTGTCGACATCGACCAGGACGTAAGCCCCTCCCTTTTCGCCGGGGACCTCCCAACTGCCAACCACTTTGGTGACATCAGGGATCGGGCTCTTGCTCTGCGGACCCCAGTCATAAATATAGCACCATGAACCGCTGGTCGTTGCAACAAGCTTGCCGGCCGGAAACATCTGATACTTCGGCACCACCCAAGGCTCGGGCCCCAGCAGCGGCTCGATCGGCATCAGGTCATTGTTGATGAGATCCGCGTAGAAGCCGAAGGCGTCCTTAATTCCTTGCCCGGTGAGGTTAAGCTTACCGTCCGCCTCAACGATCTGTGGGGTTGAGGTGCCAACAATCAAAAGCCTGAAGCCCTCGTCGAAGGAACCGCCGGCCCAAGTGAGACCCGCCGGAAAGAGGAGGCCATACGCACCGGTCTTGGCTTTGATCTCCTTGGCCCGGTCGAGAAGCTCGGCCCATGTTTTTGGTTGGTCGGTCGAAATACCGGCTTTCTCTAAGATGTCGCGTCGATAGTAGATTTGCTGAACGTTCAACATCGCCGGCAGAATATACATCTCACCGTCTTTCCCGGTCGCCAGGGTCTTGGCGACATCAAACAGATGGGCATAGCCGTCCCACGCCTTGAGTTCGGTGGTAATGGGAGCGAGATAGCCCGCCGCAACCATGTCGGCCACATCCTGACCGTGGGGCGCCGTGAAGAGGTCCGGCGCGTTGCCCGCGCGAAGTTCTGTCAGAAGCTTTGTCAGGTAATCCTTCTCCGGGGCGGGATACTCGATTACTTCGATCTTGACGTTGTATTTCTTTTCTATCTCCGGCACGACCTTCTTCAGCGCATCGATCCGTGCCTGACGATGCTCGGCGATACGAATCGTTTTAGCCTGGGCGGCGGAGCCGATCCCTAATGCCGAGGCCGCGATAATCCCGGCGGCGATTGCCCTTCTAAACATTGTAAACGGTGTAAACATTGATCTCCTTTTCATTGCTACGAGACCCTTGTGGGCGCTCGCGGTTTGTGTGTGTAAACGTATACATAATATGGCTGACAAAAATGTTTTGCGACTTGGATTGATCGGCACGGGGCAAATGGCGGCGCACTATGCGCAGAGTTGGGTTTCGATGCCGGAGGTGGCATTTGTAGCAGTGAGCGAGGTCAATGCTGCGTCACGGCGAAAATTCATCAACATTTGCCGCGGTGCGCGGCGACCCGAGCCGCGAGAATTCGACGATTTCAGGGCGATGCTGATTGCCTGTAGGGATCAATTGGACGCGATTTATGTGTGTACGCCGCACTCTCTCCATGGGGAGCACGGCATCGCCGTTGTCGAGTCCGGACTGGACCTTCTAATCGAAAAGCCAATGGTAACTACAGTGGCAGAGGCCGAGCGATTGATTGCCGCACGGAATCAGAGCCGTTCTACCGTCGTGGTCGCCTTTCAGGGTGCTCTATCCCCTTTGATTTCAGATACGCGCAAGCGCGCCCGGGCGGGTGAATTCGGCGAGCTCCTGAGCGTAGCTGGCACCATCTGGGAGAACTGGGCCTCACGCTACCAAGGGCATTGGAAGCAGCGCATGGACTTGTCGGGAGGCGGCTTTATGTTCGATACGGGCGCCCACATGATGAACACTGTTTGCCTTTTGACTGATGCGGAGTGTGAACTGGTATCTGCCCTTATGAACAACCGCGAACATAGCGTTGATATCGTCTGTGCGGTCGTGGGCCGGCTAACGACCGGCGCTCTTCTAAATCTGAACGCTGCAGGCGACGGACCAGTTGGCTGCGCTTCGCACATAACCTTCTTTTATACGCGGGCGATTGTGCGCATTGACGCTTGGGGGGCTTGGCGGGAGATCACTGTTGCCGGAGCTCCGGCACCTCGTGAAGAGGCTGAAATCTTGAACAATCCGCTGAAGAGTTTTCTCGCGATTCGTGCTGGCAGAGCAGAGAATCTCTCGACCGGAGAGGCTGGACTGCGCTTCGCGCGCCTCTGGGACGCCATCAAAGCGTCTTCCGCCAAAAATGGCGAACCCGTCGCGATACGTCCCACGATCCGAGGTAGTGAATTCCGAGAAAGAGCGAATCAACTCTAAAGAACTGGCGAGGCTCCTCGGGTCTCATCGGCGACGATCTCTCGAGCATTCTCAACGAATGCACGCATCAGTGAGCAGACGCGTGGACGCGTCCCTCGCTATGCCAAAACAGCAGAGAATCTCTCGACCGGAGAGGCCGGACTGCGCTTCGCGCGCCTCTGGGACGCCATCAAAGCGTCTTCCGCCAAAAATGGCGAACCCGTCGCGATACGTCCCACGATCCGAGGTA
>DATLIT010000084.1:0-4429 GCA_035539295.1 Terrimicrobiaceae bacterium
GCTCAGTCAGGAGGCGTGCGCCTTCGTGTTCGACCAAGCCCTCTTCGACGATGAGGAGGTGGAGGTGCTTTCGATCGATGGCGGCAACCGCATCGCCGCCGCACTCGGCAACAAAAAGCTCTGCATCCTGCGCAACCACGGCCTGCTCACGGTCGGCCGGTCGGTGGAGGAATCGGTTGGATGGTTTGTGATGGCCGAACGGGTGGCCGAAGTCCACGTGAAAGCGCCGAACGGGCGACCGATCTCTGACGAGGCCGCCGCGCTTGCGGCGTCGACGCTCGCCGCTGACTCCGTCGGATGGCGGATGTTCCAGTGGCTTCAGAAGTCGCTCGTCCCCGATCGCTCGGTGGTCGACTGAACAGCGCGCCTGGCCACGGACGTGAACACGCCGATCGACAACTTCGATGCGGTGATTGCCAGCCACGGGAGCGGCTTGCTCACCAAGATTTAGGGTTGGCATCAGGTAACCGCCCAAAACGGGTCGCCAGCAAGATTCAAGACTTGATCCTGATTTTCCTATGACCCCAAAATGACGCTGAATGGAGGAGAAATAATCGAGAACGAAACAATCGTCACCAAGTTTGCCAACTTTTGTTGCGGGTTGCGGTTTGAAGATCTTGACAAAAGAGTGGTGGATAAAATCAAGCAACTCATATTGGATCAACTTGCGGTGGAGATCGCTTGCGCGGTTTTGCCCTGGAACAAGGAGTTGTATGACTATATTTGCATGCTCGACGCAAGCGGTCCGTGTACCGTGGTCGGTTATGACCTCAAGACCAATGTGGAGTATGCCGTCATGGCCAATTCGACTTTCGGACATGGCTTTGAGATTGATGATGTGGACTTAAGAGGCGGTCCCGTAGGGCATCCCGGCTCCATCACCGTTCCGGTGGCGATTGCGATAGCGGAAACGCGCCCGCGCCCGGTTTCGGGCAAGAGGATGATAGAAGCCGTGGTGGCAGGCTATGAGATAATGGCGGCCATTGCCCGGGGGATTCAGCCATCTTCGCACTTCAGCAGAGGATTCCATGCCCAGGGCACCGGAGGGCCTTTTGCCGGTGCCGCGGTCGCAGGAGTCCTCCTGGATTATAATGTGCCGACTCTGGCCAATGCGTTCAGTCTGGCCGCGAGCCATTCCGGCGGTATCATGGAGTATGCTAACACAGGCGGAAATATTAAACGGTTGCATGCCGGGTTGGCGGCGATGGGCGGTGTTCGATCCGCCTTGCTGAGCAAGTATGGCTGGACCGGGCCTCCGACGGCGATCGAGGGTGAACGGGGGTTCTGCCACGCGTTTGCGCAGGACTATAGCCTTAATGCGATTACGGCGGTACTCGGCAAGGAGTTCTGGTGCCCGGATACCGTCATCAAAGCTTATAGCTGTAACGCTAATTTAACGCCGGTCGTTGACGCGGTCAGGGCGATCCTTGCAGAAACCTCGCTGAAGCCTGAAGAGGTGGAGGCAGTCGAGGTATATCATTCCCAACGGGCGCAGCACTCCATTGGGAGTATCGGACCGGAGCCGCCTGACAAGGTCGGCGCCCAATTCAGTGTTCACTTCAGCGTGGCGATGGCGCTGGTGAAAGGCAGTAATGATTTTAACGCCCTGATGACTGCGGATGTGAAAGATCCAGAACTCATTCATAACGCTAGGAAAGTGCGTATGATTACGGACGAAGAAGCCAACGAAAAGATAAAAAGCGGTCACATATGGGCCCGCGTGATTATAAAAACCAAAGATGGGCGGAGCTTGACCAGTTCCCAGTATGCCAAGGGCAGTCCGCAGAACCCCATGAGCCAGGAAGAGGTCGAAGAAAAAGCGCGGAATTTGGCTATTACGAACTTGGAGTCCGCCAAAGTTGAAGAACTGCTCGCACTCTGCCGACACCTTGAAGATGTCGCCGATGTAACCGAGATCGTACGGCTGATGGCAAAACAGAGTCGGAGAGAAGGCGTCGGTCGGACGGAAGGCGTCTGACATAACAATGATTACAATCCATCAACTTCGCTCCAACGGCCACGAGATTCGTTTGCGCACTTGCAGCCAGCAACGCCGCTCTTAGCCGCACCTCGTCGCCCATTGCGAGCGGACTCCCCGATCTGCGTCCCGTTCGTCGACCCGAGCTTTATCGCCGAGGCTCGACCAAAGCGGATTTATCAAAAAGCTGTACGAACCGAAATGAAAATGGAAACGACTATGAATCATGCCAGAATGCAGCACGGAAAATCTTGTCGATTTGTTTTGGCCGCCGTGGCGGCCCTGCTGCTCGGACCTATGCCGACTTGGGCTCAGGAGCGACCGCTCAAAAAAATCAACTGGGGCCAGACCGCTTTGTCGGCGGCCATGTGGATTCCCTGGATCGCCAAGGAAGCGAAAATCTACGAGAAGAACGGCTTGGACGTTGAAATCGTCTTGCTGCGCGGCTCTGGACAGAGCTCGCAGGCGCTCTTAAGCGGGAGTTTGTTCGCCGCCCCGGTGGCCTTGCCGCAGTTGATGCTTGCCGACCTGAACGGCGCCGATATGGTCAACGTAGCTCACACAATCGCTTCGGCGAGCAGCAAATTGTTGGTTCGACCGGAAATCAAAACCGCGGCGGATTTGCGCGGCAAAAGAGTGGCGACTTCGAGCATTGGCTCGCTAGGAGATTTCTTGTTTCGCTATGCGCTACGCAAGCACGGCATCAATCCCGACCGCGAGATTACCTGGATTTCGATCGGCACCAATGCGGAGCGACTGCAAGCGTTGTTGACCGGCGTGATTGACGGCGCCGACGTGACCTATCCTGCCGATATTCAGGCCGAGCGCAAAGGCTACCGTGTTTTGATCGACGCCCGCAAAGAAATCGTTTTCCCGACGACGTCCGTGGTGACGACCCGCAGAAACATCCGGGAGGACCGTGATACGGTCATGCGCATGGTCCGCTCCCACGTCGAAGGCATAGCCTTCCACAAGCAGAACAAAGAGTTCGCGCTAAAGGTCTTGACCAAATACGTCAGGACCGCGGATCGGGAGTTTCTAGAAGGCTCTTACAATATCTTCAAACAAGACTTTATCCCTGCCCCATATCCGATAACCAAAGGTCTCGAACCCACCTACGATTACGTCGCGCAAACTCGTCCTGACATTCGCAACCACAAGCCTGAGGAATTCGTGGACGCGAGTTTCATCACGGAGCTCGACAAGAGCGGGTTTATCAACAAGCTCTACGAAGGCAAGTAAGGACCTTGGGCAGACCTATGAGTTTGATCAAGTCACGAAAACGCGTCGCTGACCACGGGAAGGTATTCACTCCTCCGTGGATGGCCGAGGCGATGCTCGACCTCGTTAAGGACGAGACCGAGCGGATCGACTCCCGCTTCCTGGAGCCGGCGTGCGGGAGCGGGAACTTCCTCGTCCGCATCCTGTAGCGCAATCTCGCCGTCGTTGAACTAAAGTTCGGGAAGTCCGACTTTGAGAAGCGGCACTACGCCCTTCTTGCCGTTATGTGCACTTACGGAGTTGTTGGCGGACAGCGCCGAGTGCCGGGCGAATATGCTGGAGATCCTCGCCGTTTCCCTAAATCTCGAGGAGTCGGACGACCTCTATCGAGCCGCCTCCTACGTGCTGTCGCAGAACCTCGTCTATGGCGTCGCGCTGACGATGCGCACCCACGACGACCAGCCGATGACCTTTGCCGAGTGAGGGCACCTGGGTAAGGGCAGGTTCCAGCGGCGACTTCCGCCTGGACACCCTCACCCATTTGTCGGCCTTCAACGCGGTGGGAGACACGATCGCCGTGACCACCGTTCCCAGCATCGCCCTTGAACCGCTATGCGAAGACGAAATCCTCTGCGCGCGCTTCATGAACGGCTAGGCAAGGACGCATAGCCGGTCAACACATCCCGTTTGCGGCACAGTCCCGCTGATGACGGTGGGACCTAGTTGGTCAACTTAGTCAGCTATGCCCCCATCGAGCTTAGTGCCATTATGGCATTCACTGAATTCTTTGCCGAGGAAACGCTATCGCGAGCATCGATTGCGGCAGAATGTCAAGATTCAAGACGCGACCCCGAATCCGCGTCGCTCGTCCCCGATCGCTCGGTGGTCGACCCAACAGCCCGCCCGATTTCCAGCAGGCTTCGAGCACTGCCCCGCGTCCCGCGGTGGCATTTATCGCGTGCGCGCCATGGAAGTGAACACGCCTGAATTTTAAAATCGAGAATTGGCATAGGTCCGATCCTGAAGTTGGTAGTGACGACCATAACTCAATACCCAGGCCACACCCTCCTGACCTGTGCGCTCGCACCGCCGAGCGATCGGTTGCAATCCGATGATACGACAGGATGAGATAGTCGAGACGTAAAAGTCTGACCCTCACAGGAACCCTCTCCTCTGCGCGTCAGCTCTCGTTTTTGCCGCCGGAATCGGAGCGGACGGTCTTCCGCGATC
>DATLIT010000085.1:0-2428 GCA_035539295.1 Terrimicrobiaceae bacterium
GCTTTATCCGATGTAGAGACTTGAACAGGAAGATCCGGCACGAGCTGAGGAGTTATCGGAACTTCTTCACGTAGAAGCAGTCAAGGTCGGCACTTGCGAAGAGATAACTAGTAAGTTTTCCCGAATCAATGGCGCCGATGCGTCGCTGTCATGATGCTGAGGTTAGTGTAAACTAACAGCGCTGTCGCGGTCCATTTGCTGCGCGAGCGGTCGCTGTTGCCATTCTGCGAACCAGTATGGACATCCTCCCGGCTGCAGGTCAAACTGCAGTGGCATGATGACGACTGTTGTTTTTGATACCAAGCCTTACGATCGTGAAGCGCTGCAACTCGGGTCTGAGAGAGGCGGAATCGACTGGCGTTTCATGGATTGTCGGCTCTCCACCGAAACGGTTGCCACGGCACAGGGTGCTCAGGCAATTTGTATTTTTGTCAATGACCGCGCCGATCGCCCCTGCCTTGAAGCGCTCGCCAACCTCGGCGTAAGGCATATCGCTCTTCGGTGTGCTGGATACAATGGCGTCGACGTAGCGGCCGCGAAGACTCTTGGCCTCACGGTAACGCGTGTCCCCGCCTACTCGCCCTATGCGGTGGCCGAGCATGCGGTCGCCCTGCTGCTGGCGCTCAACCGCAAGATTGCACGGGCCAACAATCGCGTGCGCGAACTCAATTTTTCCCTTAGTGGACTCGTGGGCTTCGATCTCCACGGCAAGACCGCCGGCATTGTCGGCACGGGCAAAATCGGGCGCGTCACCGCGCAAATCCTGCGGGGATTTGGGATGCGGGTGCTAGCTTTTGATCCCTTTCCGTCGATCGACTGGGCACGCGAGCACGGCGTCGAATACACCGAGCCCCGAACGCTGGCCAGAGAATGCGACGTGATTTCGCTGCACACGCCGCTGACACCTGAGACACGCTACATCATCCGCAGCGAAACTCTCGAACTGATGAAGCCTGGTGCAATCTTGGTCAATGTCAGCCGTGGGGCGCTCATCGAAACCGGTGCTTTGATACACGCGCTCAAGTCCGGCCGGCTTGGCGGGGTTGCCCTCGACGTGTACGAGGAGGAGGAAGGCGTCTTCTTCGAAGACCTGTCCGGCCAGATCCTGCATGACGACGAGTTGGCGCGCTTGCTCACCTTTCCGAATGTCCTCATTACTGCCCATCAGGCCTTCCTCACCCAGGAAGCCCTCTCCGAGATCGCGCGTGTGACCGTGGAAAACCTCATCGCTTCTGCCAACGGCCGGCCATTCCTGGAAGGCACCGAACTGACGGCAACTGCGTAGCCCAAGAGATCAGTCGGCATGCCGAGCCATAATTGATGCCGACAATTGTTCATAGCCGACGAAGCGTGCGCGATGCAGGGTTCGAACCTGCGACTTCCTGCGTGTGAAGCAGGCGCTCTACCGCTGAGCTAATCGCGCCGAATCGACTTTCTTTAACTCAAGCGAGTCCGATTTCAAGCTTTCGCGTCAGCTTTAGCCTGGATCAAGCCCTCAAGTCCGGTCCACAAGTCCTTCCCTCACGAACATCGAGCGCCCTATCCAAGAGCTTCCCGCTTGCGCGGCTCGTGAGATTTCGCCAGCGTTGGTTATGGAGCAGGCCGCGCGAATCGCGGGTATCGTGTTGGTTCTATTGGGAGCCGCAACTCTCCTCGCGTATGCGCTTCAGCGGACGCTCATCTACTATCCGTCCTACGCGCGACTGGAGGCTCTGGAGTCGTTGGCTGCAGGCGAAGGCCTTTTTCCGTGGCAAAACGCTGATCGAAGCTTCATTGGCTGGCGCACCCAAGAGGGCTCGGGTTCTCCGGTCCTCGTCGTGCACGGTAACGCCGGTCATGCGTTTCATCGCAGCCACGTCGTCTCCCGCTTGCGAAAGGCGGGAATTAATTCACCGATCTACATTCTTGAATATCCCGGCTACGGTGCCCGACAAGGCGCTCCGACGGAGAATTCTCTCGTGGCGGCGGCCCTCGAGGGAATCGATCTGCTGCCGCGACGGATTGTCCTACTAGGCGAATCTCTCGGGAGCGCGGTTGCCTGCCAGGCCGCCGCCCGAAGGAGAGAGTCCGTTGCGGGACTTGTGCTCCTCACACCTTTTGATTCCCTCATCACCGTCGCGCAGAAGCATTATCCTGTCATTCCGAGCGGCCTTATTCTCAGGGACCGCTACGAGTCTTCACGCGCTCTGCAAGACTTTCACGGACCTGTGTCTGTGATCATGGCAGAGCACGACACGATTGTTCCGGCGGAGTCCACACGCAGACTCTTCGCATCTTACTCGGGACCAAAGAAACTCTGGCAACTGTCCACATCCGGGCACAACGAAGTGCTTTGGGATATTTCCGACGGCGAGCTGCGCGCAGCCTTCCAATTTGCCAGCGGTGAGTAGCCTCCGCGTGCGCTTAGATGCCGACTTCACCAGAAGAC
>DATLIT010000086.1:0-3641 GCA_035539295.1 Terrimicrobiaceae bacterium
GCTCAAGCAAGTGGCCTCGGGCGGCACCGTGAGCGGCGATATTACTACTCTCGAAGATTTCACCGTCATCGCCAACCTGCGAGAAGCCGAAGAATAGGAAAGGCGGATTTTCATCGCTACGCCCCCGCTGCAGTTCGGCGCGACCGATGGTGCTGGCCAGCTTGATATCGAGGTCTTGCCGAAGTTTGGTACCAGTTAACCTGCGAAGGTGAGAGGATCGGTCCAAGCTAGCTCGACTCCGGTTCACCAACTCATGCCCAAGGAGATCGTCGTCCGCAAAGCTCACGCCCGTCGTTTCCTGCTGGCGCACCTCCACCTATGGCCTCCACGCAAGCTGCGCGGAAAGCAAGGCGCGCTCGACTACATACGCCATGTGAACTGTATCCAGTACGATCCCATCAACGTCGTTGGTCAAAACCCGCAGCTGGTGCTGCAATCCCGGGTACGAAACTACAAGCCAGCGATGCTGAACGCCTTGCTTTATGAGGATCGCAAGCTCGTGGATGGTTTCGACAAACAGATGTCCATCTACCCTGCGGAGGACTGGCCGTGTTTCGCCTACTACCGCGAGCGCATGCTCCAGCGATACATGGAAAGCGAGCACACCGCCGCCGCCGTGAGGCTGGTGGAACCCGCTCGCAAACAGATCGAGGCACGCGGCCCGCTCTCCTCTCTCGAGCTGGAGGAGGATACGCGGATGGACTGGTGGCTAGCGGGGTCGGTGCGTGCCGTTCGGATCGCCCTCGATATTCTCTTGTATGGTGGCCAGACGATCGTCCATCACCGTGTGGGAACGCGACGATATTTCGAGCTCACCAAACGTGTGCTGCCGTCCGAGTTAATGAAAGTTTGTCCACCGCACGGTTCGCAGGACGATTATCTGGAGTGGCATGTATTCCGACGCGCCGGAGGGCTTGGCCTGGTCGACATGCGGGTTACTGCTAAGTTTGGCGGCCTCATTGGTTGGCAGGACGGCCGAATCAAGCCGGCGATCGTCCGATTGGCCGAGAAGGGCCAACTGGTTCCGGTGACCATCGAGGAACTGCCGCGCCAGCGGCTATTCATCCGCAGCGATGATGTGCCTGCACTGTCAGCGCCCACCAAAACCTACCCCGGCAAGAAGAGGGCTGCCGTGATAGCGCCGCTTGATAATCTGCTGTGGGATCTCAAGCTCATCGAGACGCTCTTCGATTTCCGCTATACTTGGGAAGTATATAAGCCGGCGGATAAGCGCGATTATGGCTATTACGTGCTGCCTGTCCTCTATGGCGACCGCTTCGTAGCCCGAATCGACCCCGCCTTCGACCGCGCGAGCAGAATTCTTACCGTGAAGAATTGGTGGTGGGAAAGAGAAGTCAACAAAAGCGATGAGATCATGTTGGCAGCTCTAGGGGATTGCCTGCGCGACTTTGCCACCTACCTGGACGCAAAAGAGATCCGCTTGGGGCCGGAGGTCAAAGGCGAGCCTGGCTTAATTAGAGCACTCGAAAGATAGCGAGGGCTTCATGGCGGTGCTTCGGCAAAGAGCAGTGCGCACTTCCAAGCTCTGCGAGAAAGATATCGCCGCGTGCACCGCATGAGTAACGCCTGCCCATCGGGGGTGATGACAGGCCCCACGGCATCGAAGCCAGCGGCCCTATAGCAGCGAATTGCGCGTTCATTTCTTGGGTCCGGGTCCGTCTGGACCACCGTGACGGCAGGGTCTGCGAACAACCGGCAGACAAACGCGCGAATCATTGCGCGGCCAAGACCTCTGCCGAGTTGATCTGCCTCGGCCAAGAACTGATCAATCCCTCGCGCTCCCGGATCGGTCTCACTATCCCACCAACCCCCTCCACAGCCCATGACGACATAGGACTGGATAAAACCAATAGGTTCGCCGCCCATATGCGCGATGTACGCGCGCGTTGCATTGGGCTGGTCAATCGAAAGAAGGTAGTCGCTGCGCAGCTCATCAATTGAGTCTGCGGGTCCCCACCAAGCAGCGACATGGGGACGAAGCAGCCATTCATGAAGAACTGTGAGGTCATCTTCCCGAAGCAGCCGGAAGTGAAAACTCGGCCCACTAGGGTGAGCGGGACTGTTCTGCCCCTGGGCGCAACGTGCCGCCGGAGGGGTCATAAGCGCCAGAGGCACGAAGTCTCCGAAGCGTTTGAGCGTCCACGCTTCCAACGAACTTCTCACTGGTCTCTCGTGGCCGGCCGTGCGTCTGAATTTTGCATTGGTCGTTGATCGGTTGGTTGTATGACAGCAAAGCACGGCAACGCGGTTAGCATTAAGCATTATCCGCAATGAGTGACGCTGCTGACTGGAACGAGTCTTTTGAGCCTCGTATTGCAGAAGCAATTGAAGCCCGGTACCCGACCGGAAGATTCTCCGGCAGGCAGTCAGCGGAGAACAACCCGATATTCTTGTGCTCGCGGCTGGCCGTCGGATCAAAACGCCCAATCAATGCACATTCATAAGTCGCAATGAACACATGGCGACCCGGAGTTACTTCAAAAAGATACGTGTCGAGTGGCTGTTTAACTTCAACCTGAAGGCAAAGCTCTTCGCGAATCTCGCGGGCCAAGCACTGCGCCGGAGATTCACCAAGTTCGATCTGGCCGCCAGGAAGTTCCCACTCGTCTCGATCGTTTTGAAGCAAGACGACTCGCCCATCCGGAGCGGCCAAGACGCCTTTGATTGATACTTTGAACATGGATCCCTACCCTCGGTGAGGCAGCGGAGAAAGTCCAGGCAGGCAGGGGTCGGCGCTCTTAGCAGGGCCGTCTCGTAGACTTAATGCCAGCGCCTGGGATGCCAGAGGAAACAAACAAACCAACGCGATGCGCCTCTCACCTCGAGTCGCCTCATCCGTCGGCCGGCGTCTGGCGCCGCCCCTTCAAACAGGCAGCGATTGGCTGGATCGGTTCGTTTAGGCGTACGCTCACGAAAATGTGTAGACCACGCCAATTGCCAGACCAAAAGCAACAATCACTCCCGACAGAAGAGAAACGCGCCGGTGAATGTCCATCCGTGTCTCACGAAAGCAGAATCAAGCGCGTCCGCATAACCACGCGTGAAGATAAAATGAACTCTCCGAAAGTCAGAAGCGATTGACTTCCTTAAAAGTGGCGGTCCTATCTCAGCCGCGATCGCCGGTTCGTGCTTCCTGAGATATCTGGTCATAACGACACTGTTTACTACTCCGACGATCCACGCGGTCACCCAGACCACCACACCGATAGGAAGAAGGATGTTCATGTGACGGTAGAGTGAATAATAGAGCTCGGCCCCCGAGGTCGCTTATTCAATCTCCCGAACCTTTCCGCCAATGTCGCGGGCGATGGATGAGATCTCGCGCTTGTCCTCAGACCTCATCTCGAAACCCACGAGATTCAGCACGCAGTCAGTTTTGCCGCGTAGGAGCCGGCATCATTTTACCCGCGGGGCTCAATGCAACCATGCTCCGCAAACAAGGCGGGCACATAGGCCAACTGGCTGAAATACCTCCAAACAAGAGCCCGCCCTGGCATATGCCAAGACGGGCCTTTTTCTTGCCTTTGCGATGCAAGTGCTGCCGGCTCCACGGAATGCGCATGGTAAGGAGCCAACCATATGCAACAATGTAGCCGCGTCTGGCGTTCGCAGAAATAGGG
>DATLIT010000087.1:0-4603 GCA_035539295.1 Terrimicrobiaceae bacterium
TGCCGGCGGGAGATGAATGTAGTATGATACTAGATGAGTCTTCGGTCAACTGGATTGGCAGTCGCAATCTCGTTGATGTCCCTCGGATGCGCCATCAATCCCTATGCGTCTCGCGCCGCCAGGTACGTTGAGCGTACCTTCTATGACCCTGACGAAAGCAGGATGTGGCGAATGCAAAAGGAACGCCAACAGCGAATCGCTCGTGAGGCGGGTCGCATCGGCTATATTGGAAATGCTGGGCCATCGTTGGGGACATTTCCGGGTTCTTCTTCTTTCTGAATGAAGCGAGACTCATCTTTACCAGTCCCGTAGACAATACCGGCGCACATGCGAGCGACCGAAAAAGGGCAACAAGGCTATCGAACGAACCGTCCTCTCGAGTTTCCAAATCGCGCAGAGCCTGCGGTTCAACGGCGATTATCGTGCATGGGAGAACCTGCTTCGGATTCACGACTAATTGGCAGTGAGTCGTTATGGGCCGAATGTAGGCAATAGGTTCACCCTTCTGATAACTGATCCGTTAGATCGATAATTTCCACGGCTCTAACGTGGCTAAACTTGATGGCGCCGCCAGTGAATTTTTTGAAACGACAAAGGCTTGTTTTTTCCTTTTCATACTCGCATCGGGGTTCATGAAGCCGAGTTTCAGAATTGCGGCTCGCTATTCTAGCAACGAACAGGACGAAGAAAGCACATGGACGCGAAAATCTGTCAATGCGTGATGTCTATTGCCATGGCTATTTGCCAGCAGGACACAATCACAATGGCAAATCATTGATTTTCAAGGAACTGCCCGACATGGATTCGAACCATGAATAAAGGCTCCAAAGGCCTCTGTGTTACCGTTACACCATCGGGCAAGGAAAGCGGGACAGTATCCGTTGGATCAACTCTTCGATCAATTGAAAAGAGCGGAGCTCAGGGAGAAGGGTTCAGCAGCCGAGCGCACATAGCGAAAACGGGACTAAACTCTTCCGGGTTGCGGCGAAGCCAACCGCGAATCTGATCGAGAGGGAAGAAGCCTGCAGTTTCGATCTCCAGAGGAGCAAGAGAAAAAGGCCCTTCATGCCGACCGCGAAAAACCGCAACGAATTCCCAACCAGTGGCAGCGGAACAGGGCAACTTCCCGACGGACTCCAGCTGACAATCAATGCCGATTTCCTCGCACAGTTCGCGATGCGCTGCCTGCTCATAAGACTCACCTGGAGCCACGTGCCCTGAAGTTGAAGAGTCCCAGCGGCCCGGATGCATGTCCTTCCAGATCGAGCGTCTTTGCAGGAAGATTTCGCCGCGGAGATTGAAGATGAGGACGTGAATGGCTCGATGACGCAAGTTATTCACATGCACGTACTCTCGGGATTTTGCGCCAATGACGCAATCGTGGGCATCAACAACGCAAAACATCTCCTCGCCACGCTGCGCGTTAACTGGTCCCACCAGTTGGCAAAATCGCTCCCACTGAGCCAGAGAGAGTTCCTCTCCGCGGACGGTTTCCTTCACTCCCAAAGCAGTGCAGAGCTGCGGCCAAGCTTCCTTATGCTCCGGAAGCAAATTACGCAATTGCTTGCGGCGTTCTGAAAATCCGCGACGAACGAGTGCTTCAAAAAGCACTTCGTCGCACGGCGGGATATCAGCCATCGCCTTGCGCTCAAAAATAACTACCGCGGAGGAAACTTGAGGCTTAGGGTGAAAGACTGTAGCGGAAAGCTTTCGTCCGAGCCGAATCTTCCAGCGGCGTGACGTGCAGATCGTCATGGCACCGAATTCTTTCGTGCGCGGCTGCCCGAGTAATCGCTCTGCGACCTCCCACTGCAGTGTCAGAACAAGCATTGATGCGGGTGAGAGGGCCGATGTGTATTTCGCAATCAAGGCGGTCGCCGCGTAGTACGGCAGGTTGCCAATAATCTTGACCGGTCCTGAACCATGGAAGGACTGAAGATGAAAATCGAGCGCATCAATGTGGAACAGTTCCACGCGACTCGAAACAAACCGTTCACGCAACCACTCCACCATGCGGTGGTCTTTCTCGATGAGCGTTAGCAGAATATCCTCCCGAACGAGCAACTCGGTGAGCGAACCAAGCCCCGGACCTATCTCCACGACATGCTCGCCGGACCGAACACGAAGCTGCCCGACGATCCAACGGGCCAAATTCATGTCGTGCAGAAAATTCTGTCCCAAGCTGCGGACTGGGCGTGTGCCGAGCAAGTTTAACGCGTTCTGAATTTCCCTGCGTGTCATCCGTTTCGTGTCAGGAATTCCTGACTCATTCACAAAGAGTAGTGAACAAGCATTCCAAGGACCAATGGATTGTTCTCAAGTTATTCACAACGCCGCCCGGGCTTGAGAATGAGAAATCGCCGCTTGAGGCACGCTCAGGTATGGGGCAGCGTATGGGCCTGCTAAAAATGAAGAAGTCTGGCTGCGTCATCATTGCGCTCTTTGTTGCTCTTTGTGTGAGCATGTTTGTCAACCTGCTGCTCTTCGCGGCCTTGGTTGGTGTGCGCGGGTCGAGCAATGTCACCGCAAGCCGGATTCTCCGTGAGAAGGAGTTCGAGGAAGTTCTCGTCAAGGACGGCACAACTCCGGGCCAGAAGATTGCGGTTATCCCCTTGGAAGGCATTATCGCCTATAATCAATCCGGTAGCCTGGGCGAGGATGTGGTTCAGGGATTCAAGAACGCACTCGAGCAGGCTCGGACGGATGCTCAAGTCAAAGCGGTTGTCATCTCGGTGGACAGTCCTGGCGGCGAGATTACCGCGTCCGACGTGCTCTACAACAGCTTGAGAGAATTCAGTAAGGAGAAGCCTTCGGTCATCTACTTTAACTCGATTGGCGCCTCGGGTGCGTACTACGCCGCATGTGGAGCTAGCTATATCATGTGCAACGCCACGACGTTCACTGGCTCGATCGGGGTAATCATCTCAACGCTCAACTATCGCGATCTCTTAGGAAAGGTGGGTCTCGAGGCGGTCGTTTTCAAGAGTGGGAAATTTAAGGATATGCTCAGCGGCGCGCGGGAAATGACACCGGAAGAGAAAGCGTATGTGGAGGGTCTCGTCATGCAGAGCTATGATCGCTTTGTCGGGATTGTGGCCAGGTCTCGTAATCTGGATGAACAGAGTCTCCGCGGCGGGGTTGCCGATGGTCGTATCCTGAGCGGAAGCGATGCCTATGCCGCCAACCTCGTAAACGAACTCGGCTATGTCGAGGATGCTTTTGTTAAAGCTCGTGAACTCGCGGGAGTTCCTGGGGCGCGCGTCGTTCGCTACAAGCGGCCCTTAAGTCTAGGGAGCCTCTTAAGGATGCTTGGTCAAGCGGAAGCTCCCACCATCAAGGTTGACCTCCTCGAAGGTGTTCCCCGCCTGCAACCGGGACGAATTTATTTGCTGCCGCCCTTCTTTGCACCGTAAGCGTCTTCTGATAATCACACGCATGTCCTCTCACCTCCAAGTTCGGAAGGTCAAAGGAGGATGCGTCCCGACACTCCGGAAGGCGGGCCGTAAGCTCGCTGGAAGATCGCGCCGCCCGATCACAGGCGCTTCAACGGTTTGCAACCGCATCTAGTGGAACTACTTTTCTCCGGAACCCTGAGCCTCGGCAGCCTGGTGTACTTTTATCGCCTCGCCACCAGTCCCTCGGCGTTGCAATCCGTTTTGCAGACTCGTGTTCAGGGGTACGGCACTCCCGATGTCGCCTTCACGACTATCTTGGTCCTCTGGTTCCTGACGAACATCATTGGTTCAGGCAATCGCTTAGTTGAGCTGGACACTCAGATGCTAATCGTCGGGGCTCTCTTTTCGTTATTGTTGCTATCGATTGTCGTTAGCTTTCTACTTCTCCGAGCGCGAAATCCGCTTGATCTCTTCGGGCTCCGAGGTGTTCCCCTGTCGTCAAATTTGAAGGCCGCCTCTATTGGTCTGGCGGCGGCTTTACCGTTGGTCTATTTTGTTCATTCTCTCTGTCTGGTGCTCTTGGGCGCCTACGCCGAGCCACAGCCGTTGATCCAGTTTCTCGCTCGCAACCCGAGCTTGGGGGATCGCCTGCTGTTGATTGGAACCGCACTGGTGATTGCTCCACTAGCAGAGGAATTGATCTTTAGAGGTTATATCTTTGGAGTGCTTAGTCGCTATGTCGGAAAATGGTGGGCGTTGCTGATCAGTGCCTTGGTATTTGCAGCCATCCATGCGCATATCCCCTCCCTCGCCGGTCTCTTCGCTCTGGCGATCACGTTAACCTTGGTTTACGAGGGGACAGGTTCTCTTTGGGCTCCCATTCTCATGCATTCGCTCTTCAACGCGACCACCGTAGTCTTCACCCTCGTATGGCCAGATCTGGTGAAATGAGGCTTTTCGAGCTCGGCGAGGATCGGCTGCTCGAAATCCTTCTTCCTCACCTTCCCGTTGGACGAAATACAGTCGTCGGAACTGGCGATGATTGTGCTGTCGTGAAAGGGCCCGGAAATGGACTGATGCTTCTCCTGAAAACCGATTGCATTGTCGAGGGTGTGCATTACAACGCGAACGAGGAGCCCACGCGAGTGGGGTGGAAGGCACTCTGCCGAACTCTGAGCGATGTGGCCGCGATGGGCGGCGAGCCGCTC